>JAISOR010000288.1 GCA_031275535.1 Treponema sp.
CCCCCCCCCCCCCCCCCCCCCCACAGAGACCGAACAAATAAGAGTGAATCATGAACAATGAGCAATTGGAAACGGGACGGGGCGGCGTGCGGTAAACGGTACGGTATGGCGTTCATGACCGGGTCCTCCCTGCGGCGTGCGTTAGGATACGTCAGTATCAAGGATGCCGAAGCATCAAAGACAATGGCATATTGTAACACACCGGCCGTGGGGCGGTCAAGGCAAAAAAACTACAGAGCCTGAACGGTGAATGCCCCGTCCCGGTTCACCCGCTCCGAAAGCTCATCCGCTGGATGGGGGAGGGCCCGTGGAGGGCGATCTTTTCCCGGTGGGCCTTGGTGGGGTAGCCCTTGTGCCGGTCGTAGTCGTATTCCGGGTAGAGCCAGGAGTAGCGCTCCATCATCCGGTCCCGGGCGGTCTTGGCCAGGATGGACGCGGCCATGACTTCCGGGATTTGGGAGTCCGCCTTGACCAGGGCGCGGCAGGGGATGGGGAGCTGGGGAACATATAGGCCGTCCACAATGGCCTCGAGCCCTTCAAGGCCGATGGGGAGCCTCCCGGCCTCCCCGGGCTCCTGTTCCGCCGGCCCCCGGGTCCCCAGGATCATGGCCCGGAAGGCCCGCTCCATGGCCAGGAGGCTTGCCCGGAGGATGTTTATCTCGTCAATTTCCGCCGCCGATGCCCAGCCTATGCCCCAGGCCAGGGCGCCTTCGTAGACCGCCGCCCGGGCCGCTTCCCGCTGCCGGGGGCTGAGTTTCTTGGAATCCCCCAAACAGTCCCGGTTAAAATCCGGCGGCAGAACCACCGCGGCGGCGCAGACCGGCCCGGCCAAGGGCCCCCGGCCTGCTTCGTCAAGACCGCATACCATCAAACCTCCCCCTCACCCCAGGCGCAACAGGCTCCTAGGGAATTTCTAAAACCCGGTTGGGTCTTCCCGGCGGGGCAAAGTCCCGGTTAAAGCCCCGCAGGCTTTCCGCGGGATATTCGGCGCCCAGGATATGGCTAAAGCCCTGAAAAACATTGCCCCCAATGGTGCCAGGCACGGGTTGCAGCGTTTCGGTACGGCGTCCGCCGGTCCTGGTGCCGGAAAAAACCTCCGAAGTCCGGGCGGTGCCGGAAAAACTGAAACGGCAATCCGTTACCGAGGGGAAACGGTTTCTGATTTCCATAACCCTGGCCACAAAGGAGGAGGCCACCCGGAATTCGGCGCCCAGAAACAGGGCCTCGGCGGCGTCGGCCACCAGAACAACCCCGTCCCTGGCGGCGACGGAAAAGCTTCCCCCGGTAAGGGTGAGCGTCGAGTCCGAAAGTTCCAGCACGGAACCGTAGTCCGCCGCGGACACCGAAGCCCGGAGGTCCTTTAAATCCGCCTGGAGGGCGCTCAGGTTAAAAACCGTCCCCGTATGCTGGGCCTGTATCACGAACACGCTTTCCTCCGCCCGCAGGACCCCGCCCTTCATATTAAGGATGAGCCCATGGCCGCCCTCAAGGTTAAAGCGGCTTTTGACCAGTGATATCCGGGCCTTCCCCGCGTCGATGACGGGGAGCCGTTCCTCTCCGGGCAGGAGGGAAGAGACCTGGGTATCGGAAATGCGGCATTGTCCCCCCTCATCAATGCGCGCCAGGGGCCCCACGTGGGTAAGGACAGAGTCCCGGAGTTCCAGCCCGGCGCCTCCCCCGACCCGTAAAAACCCCGGACCGCCGCCGGGGGCCTGCTTCTCCAGGGTCAGGTTCTTCAGGGTCAATGCCCCGGAGGAAACCCGGAAAAAAGCCTCCCCGGGGACCGCGATCAGGGCCCTGTTTTCGGAGGCCTCCCAATTATCGTTAAAGGAACCATCGATGATGATATCCCCGGTAATTTCCGCGGGCCGCCGTAACAGGGCGGACCCCGCAATGGATATATGCTTCCGGCCCTCCCTTTTAGCCAGGGCCAGGGCCTCATCCAGGGATGTAAAGGGGCGGTCCCGGTCTCCGTTTCTGTCCGCCGCGGCATTGGGGAGCGCGGAGGAAACGTAAATGGTCAGGGGATCGAGGATAAAGTTCCGGGTAGAAATGAGGCTGCGGTTTCCCGCCAGGTCCTCAAGCCGGGCTTCAATACGGACCTGGGCAAGATCATCAGAATCCCCCCGGAGGACCAGGGTTCCCGCAGCCTGCCGGATTTCGGTTCTTCCCGAGGCATAACGGAGCTGGGCTATGATGGAGGACCGGACCGGCTCCTCCCCCTCTATAGCGGAGGCGTTGATGCTCACCGGTCCCCGGGTCCAGGCGCCTTCCCCGATGCCCCCGATCCGGGGAGGATGGGGGCTCAGCCTGTCCCGCTGCCACCTTTCCAGGGCGGCGCCGGCGGGGCTGATGAAACGCCACTCTATGTCTTCCCCGTCACATACATCGAAGCGGTCTTTTACGATGCCGCCCTCCGTATACAGGCGGATATCCGATACGTAACGCCAATCCGGGTCATGGTTCCCCGGCGGTTCAGGACTTTCCATCCTGTCCCGGAATACATACCGGTAGGCAAACCGGCCCTTGGGGGCCCTGTCAATCCGCTCCGCCCTCCAGTACAGGGGATCGATCCTGAGGATAAAGGGCCCCAGGACTTCGGCGCCCCGATCCATGGTCCAGCGCAGCAGGCCCCCCTCCGGGGGGATCAGTACCGGCGCGGTTCCGTCTTCCCAGCCGGAATTTCCCTCCCAGGCATACCGGGCCGTACCGCCCTCCCGGGGAAAAACAACTACCCTGCCCGCGCCGGCATAAACAAGCTTGGGGGCCCCTATGTTGGGGGTTCCGCCGGCCCGCTGATCCGGGTCAAGGTTTAGGGAGAGGAAATGTTCCCCCCGGTCTTTCCCCGACAGGCTGGTATCATCACCGGGGACCGCACTGCCCGGCCCCTCTAAAACAAAGACAAAGCGGTAGACCTCCGGCTCCCCTGAAAGGTGAACCGGCACGGTCCGCATAATGGACGCCGCCGGGCGCAGGGTCAGGGCGCCGCCGGGATGGCGGGGGGCCCCGCCTATGGACCAGAGACGATCCGGGGGGACCTGGAGGGTAGTTTCGCGCAGGATCGGGCTCCCCTCGGCGGAGCGGAAATTTTCATACGGGGAACTCCCGGAGGAAGCTTCCCCATTGGGAGGGGTGACCCTATAGACCACCGTCTCTTCGTGGACGCGGCCGTCGTTGAATCCGTAGGCAACCCGGAGGGTAACCTCCCCGGTCTTATCAATAAGCACCGGCCCCGCATAGGAACGGCCCTGGGGGCCCAGGGGGTCGCTGCCGTCATCGGTCCAGAGGACCCGCTTGTTTTCCGCCCCGTACAGGACAAGCCGCTGCCGGTTTGCCCAGTTTCCGGGAACGGGATTTTCAATTCTGATGAGGGGAAAATCCAGAAAAACCGGCTCCGGTTCGGAGCAATTCCCCGCGGTATCCACGGCCCAGACCACCGCGGCGTAGGAAGCCGGCGGGAGGCTCCGCATCTCATCCACATCGGGGATAAAGAGAACGGTATTGTTATAATCCACCGCCGCGGATACCCGGATGCCCGGTTCCGGTTTTGCCCGGATCGTGACAAACCCGTCACCGGTGGTTTGGAGGGCAACGGAGGGAGGAGCCGGGGCCTTCCGGTCGATATAAATGAGAAAGGACCGGATCTCCAGCACCCGGTCCTCCGGCGGGAAGGAGCGTCTTTCGGCGACGACTTCAAAGCCCCGTTCCTCTCCTTGGGGTACATCCAGCCGTATTGAGGCCGGCCCTTCACCCTGGTAGTTTTCCACCCCGTCCAGTACCAGCCGGAGCCGGTTCCCGGCGGGCACGGAAAACCAGAGCCGCTGTTCCATGGAGAAGATGCCCCCCGCCGCATTGGTAAGCAGCGCTTCAGCGCCGGTTTGCCCCGCCGCCGGAGGCGCCGGCGCGGTGAACAAGAGGAGGATTACGCACAAGAGAGGGGTATATTTCTGATATACCATAAGGCCGCTCCCCCTTACTTCATCATTCCAAGGATATTCCGTAATTCAGGATCGGGGGCAAAATAATAGGTTTCCAATTCTTCCCCGCTCAGGCCGACCAATTCATGGCTCATATAGTGGATCCAGCGGTCCTCATCCCGGAGGGACAATTCATGTTTGCGGCACCAGTAGTCGGGCTGAATGGGAAGCTGATCGGCCTTATCGTAAAAATATTTATAATCGTGGACCGCTACTTTTAAATCCCGCCGGGGGATCCCCTTCTCCAGAATAATGGCCGCCAGGTGGTTTATGGTACGGCCGGAATCAAAAATATCATCCACCAGAAGCACCCTATCCCCTATCCTCAGATGTTCCGGCGCATAGGTCCAGCCCTCCACCATGATCTTTTCCGATTGGCGTACATCCGTATAGGATCGGGCCACCACTGCGGCATAATACACCGGCCGGAAGCCCCGGCGAACCACCTTAAAATATTCACTTATCACATTCCCCAGGTAGGCTCCTCCCCTAAGGGATACATAAATAACATCGGGGATAAAATCATCATGATAAATACGGTGGGCCAGTTTCAAGGCATTGTTGCGTACCACGTCATAGGGAAGAAATTCCTTGTTCATGGTTTAATTCTACTATATTGAAGGAAAATATATCAACACGCCGCACGCACAGGCCGGGCAAAGCGTTTACTGCTTATCCGGGATACTTTACAGGAGTTTCACCGGTACGGTGAGGAAATTCCTTGGGGTCCGGCCTGATACCTTATTCGGAACAGTGGCTTTACGGGGCCTAAAGAACCCGCTTGCGCGGGGGAGATGCTGCCTTTTTTCATCAACACGTTATCACGTGCTTTTCAGGGCGTGGCGGAGTAAAAGCCATAGGGGACCCCCCTATGGTTTACACCGGACCTTGGTCCGACGGACCTTGGTCCGCTGACACCCCACCAGGTTTTTCTCCACCGTACCGGTGCATTTTCTCCGGAGGTATCCCGGAGAAATGTCAAAAAATTGCCTGGGCGTTCCTTATATGGGGGAAGAGGCGGTTCCCCGCGTAATCCGGGCACAATTGACGGATTTCGCCGTCCCACGCGACACTTTCTTCATTCCACACCCCACTCTTCACACTCTCTCCCCTCACTCTTCACACTTTCTTTACATTTACCGGTTTTTGCATTAATCTGAATATAGTGAAAACTACCTTATTGCACCCCTGGCACGAGGCCGCGGGCGCCCGGTTTGCGCCCTTTGCGGGTTATGATATGCCTATCCAGTACCCCCGGGGAGCGGTGGAAGAACATCGTTTATGCCGCCGGTCGGTGGGACTCTTCGATATAGACCATATGGGGCAGTTGGTGATCTCCGGAACCGGCGCGGGGGAGGCCCTGTCCGGCCTGGTTTCCAGCCGCATCCTGGATATGAAAAACGGGGAGGCCCGGTATGCCCTGCTGCTGAATGAGGCGGGGGGTATTATCGACGATCTCTTTATTTACCGTCCGGACCCCGGCTCATGGTTCGTGGTGGTAAACGCGGGAAACCGGGAAACCGATCTGGGCCATTTCAGGGAACACCTTCCCCCGGCGGTCTCTGTGGAGGATGTTTCCGATGCCACCTACATGATCGCGGTCCAGGGGCCCCGGGCGGTGGAACTCTTAGACCGCCTTACCTGGGGCATGGCCTCCGCCACCCCCCGGTCCTCCCTATGTTTTACCAGTATTGCGGGTATATCCGTACGCATGGGCAGGACCGGCTATACCGGCGAAGACGGGGTGGAACTCTACTATGACGCGGCCCAGGCCCGGGACTTATGGGAATTCCTTTTTACCAAGGCGGAAGAGGCGGGGATCGAGGCGGGACCCATCGGGCTGGCCGCCCGGGATTCCCTCCGCTTTGAGGCGGGGATGCCCCTCCATGGACATGAGATCGGCCCCGCCATCAGTCCCCCGGAGGCCCTCCTCTCCTGGGCCTGCGATTTTGAGAAGGATTTTATGGGGAAAGCGGCGGTCCTTTCCCGGAAAGCGGCGGGGCTTAAACGGAAACTGGCAACCCTCAATGTTAGCGCCGGCCTTCCCCGGGAGGCCTATCCCGTACTGAACGGCGAAGGGGTGGAGATTGGCCGCTGCGTGGCGGGGATGTTCTGCCCTACCACGGGAACCTATTCGGCCAATGCCCTGCTCCCCCCGGAGTATACCGCCCCGGGGACAAAGCTTAAGGTCGAGATCCGGGGGAGCGCCAAGGAGGCCGTGGTGGTAAAACGGCCCCTCTATATACCAGCTTATAGGAGAAATACATGAATCTTGATCCCAATGCCCGGTATGCCCCCACCCATGAGTGGATCCGAAAGGAAGGAACCGAATGGGTTATCGGCATCTCCGACCATGCCCAGCATAATCTGGGGGACATTGTGTTTGTGGATCTGCCCAAGCCCGGAACGGCCCTTGCCGCAAAAGCGAGTTTTGGGGTGGTGGAATCCGTCAAAGCCGCCAGCGACCTGTACCTTCCCGCGGCGGGAACCATTACCGCGGTAAACGATGCCCTGGCGGAACACCCGGAGCTTGTTAACCAGGACTGTTACGGAAAGGGCTGGCTCGTCAGGATGAGTCCCGGCAGGGAAGAGGACTGGGAAGCCCTCCTTTCTCCGGAAGCGTATAAGACCCTGGCCGAAACGGGGGAATAGCAGGATGCCCTATATCCCGGTTACCGGTTCCCAGCAGGAGGAAATGCTCAAAACCCTGGGCCTGTCTTCCATGGAAGATCTCTTCGCCTGCATCCCCGAGGATCTGCGGTTTCCCCCCCTGGCCTTAGGGGAAGGCTTAAGCGAGATGGAGGTGTTACGGGAACTCTCCGGGCTGTCGGAGGCCAATACCGATGCGGATCGCTGCCGGTGGTTCCTTGGAGGCGGCGCCTATGATCATTTTATCCCCGCCGCTGTGGGGGCCCTGACGTCCAGGGGGGAATGGGCCACGGCCTACACCCCCTACCAGAGCGAGGTAAGCCAGGGAACGCTCCAGGCTGCCTTTGAATACCAGAGCATGATTGCGGAACTTACGGGGATGGAGGTGGTGAACGCCGGGCACTACGACGGCGCCACCGCCCTGGCGGAGGCGGTCCTTATGGCCCTGCGGAATAAGGAGGACCGGCGGCGGGTACTCCTCCCGGACTCCCTGCACCCGGAATACCGGGCCGTACTGGACACCTACCTGGGGGCCTTCGATGCCCGGGTGGAGACCTATACCGGCAGCCCCGCCGCGGCCGCGGCCCTTGCCGGGGACGATCCGGCCTGCCTGGTTTCTTCCTATCCTGACTTCTTCGGGCGGATCCCCGATTTGGAAGGGGCCGCCCAGGCGGTCCACGCCCGGGGGGGCCTTTTTATTGTCCAGGCGGACCCCATTATGCTGGGGCTGCTGAAAAGTCCCGGCCAGGCAGGGGCCGACCTGGTTACCGCCGAGGGACAAAGCCTGGGGAACGAACTTAACTACGGGGGACCCTTCCTGGGGATAATGGCCGCCTCCGCAGCCCTGACCCGGCGCCTCCCCGGCCGGATTGTGGGAGAAGCCCGTGACGCCCAGGGCAGGCGGGGCTTCCTCCTTACCCTGGCAGCCAGGGAACAGCATATCCGCAGGGAAAAGGCGGTATCCAATATCTGTTCCAACCAGGGCCTGGCCATGCTCCGCGCCTGCGTCTATCTGTCCCTCATGGGGAAACAGGGGCTCCGCAGGGTTGCGGAACTTTGCTGGCACAGGAGCCACTATGCCGCAAACCGGATCGCCGCCCTGCGGGGATTCTCCCTGCCGGAGGCCCCCTTCTTTAAGGAGTTTACCCTAACCCTTCCGGGCAAGGCGGAAACCCTGGCGGAAAAGCTCTGCCAAAGGGGGATCGTCGCGGGCCTGCCCCTTTCCCGGTATTTCCCGGAACGGGAAAATGAACTCCTCATCTGCGTTACGGAAAAAAATTCCCGCCGGGATATTGACGAGCTGCTTACTGCCCTGGAGGATGCCTACAGATGAAAGCCGGCGAAACTCCCTTGGTGTATGAGATAAGCGTCCCCGGCCGGATCGGAGTGACCCTGCCCAGGCTCGATGTTCCGGAAACGGCCATCCCCCCTGACCTGGTCCGGGAAGAACTGGCCCTTCCCGAATTAGATGAACTATCGGTGGTACGCCACTTTACCCGGCTCTCGGGGAAAAATTTTTCCATAGACGGCCAGTTCTACCCCCTGGGTTCATGCACCATGAAGTATAACCCCCGGATGAACGAAGGGGCTGCGGAACTCCGGGGGTTCCGGCGGACCCATCCCCTGCTCCCGCCGGAAAAAACCCAGGGCGCCCTGGCCCTTATATACCGGCTCCAGGAGGCCCTGGCGGCCATTACGGGATTCTCCGCCTTTTCCCTCCAGCCCGCCGCGGGCGCCCAGGGGGAGTTGGGCGGGGTCCTGATGATCCGGGCCTATCACCAAAGCCGGGGGGATAGGGGGCGCAAACGGATCCTCATCCCCGATTCCGCCCACGGGACCAATCCCGCTACCTGTACCATGGCGGGCTTTACCGTGGAGACCATCCCCTCGGACAAGACCGGGGCGGTAGACATCGGGGCCCTTAGGGCCGCCTGCGAGGGAGCAGGGGCCGCCACCCTGGCGGGGCTTATGATCAC
>JAISOR010000290.1 GCA_031275535.1 Treponema sp.
CCCGGGGGGGGGGGGGGGGGGGCCGCCCCCCCGCGGGGGGGGGGGGGGCGGGGGGGGGGGCCCCCCCCCCCCCCCTCAACAAGGATCACGTCGGTAACCTCCGGTTTCCCTTCGGTGAGGGTCCCGGTCTTGTCAAACACCATGGTGGTGATCCGGTGGGCGGCCTCCAGGGCCTCGCCGCCTTTAATCAGGATGCCGTTGCCCGCGCCTTTGCCGGTTCCCACCATGATCGCCGTGGGGGTGGCGAGTCCCAGGGCGCAGGGGCAGGCGATGACCAGCACGGAAATAAAAATGGTGAGGGAGAATTCCAGGGCCGATTTGCCGGCGGGGGGGCTGACCAGGCCCGCGGAGGCGGTGATAAACCAGGCAAGTCCCGCGAGGGCCGCGATGAGGCACACGATGGGCACGAAGTAGCCCGACACGATATCGGCTAACTGGGCGATGGGCGCCTTTGAGCCCTGGGCGTCTTCCACCAGGCGGATGATCCGGGCCAGGGCCGTATCGCTGCCGACCTTGGCCGCCTTAAAGCGGATGAGGCCGTTGGCGTTGATGGTGGCCCCGTAGACCGGATCCCCCGCCTTTTTGTCCACGGGCATACTTTCCCCGGTGAGCATGGATTCGTCGATGGAGGTGGTCCCCTCGGTAACGACGCCGTCCACGGGTATTTTCGCCCCGGGTTTTACCACCACGATGTCGCCGGGAAGGACCTCGTCGATGGGGATCTCCTTTTCTTCCCCCTTTTCGATGATGAGGGCTGTTTTGGGGGCAAGGCCCATGAGTTTCTTGATAGCCTCGCCGGTGCGGCCCTTGGAGACGGCCTCCAGGGTTTTTCCCAGCAGGATAAGGGCGATAATGACCCCCGCGGTTTCAAAGTACAGGGATTCTACCGCGTGGAAATTGCCCCGGTAGATCTGCCAGACATTCACGAGGCTGTAGATAAAGGCCGCGGAGGTCCCCACCGCGATGAGGCTGTCCATGTTCGGGCTCCGGCGGCGGAGGTTTTTGAAGCCCACCGTATAGAAGCGGTATCCGGCGGCCATAACCGGAATGACCAGGGCCAGTTCCGCCAGGGCATAGCGGAGGGGAAAACGCATGGGCGAGAGGGCCCGGGGGAAGGGGAGGCTGAACCAGGCGATCATGGGGGCCATGGCGATATAGAGCAGGGGGAGGCCCAGGGAAGCGGCAACGATAAATTTCGTTTTAAGGACCCGGATCTCCCGTTCCTTGCGTAATTTGTCTTCGTCGGCGGCATGGCTTCCGGTTATTTCCAGGGCGCGGTAGCCCGCCTTTTCGACCGCCGCCTTGATGGCCGACACCCGGACCGCCCCGGGGTTGTAGACCACCGTCGCCTTTTCCGTGGCCAGGTTCACCGAGGCGCGTTCTATGCCCTCCAGGGCGCGGATCGCCTTTTCCACCCGGGCGGCGCAGGCGGCGCAGGTCATCCCGGCGATGGGTATGGTGACGGCGGCGCCCCGGGGGTTATCCAGCACCTGGTAGCCGATTTTTACCACCGCCGCTTTGACGCTGGAGAGGGTTTGGGGGTCCCGGTACTCCACAAAGAGTTTTTCACTGGCCAGGTTCACCGAAGCGGAGGCTACCCCTTCGATTTTCCGTATGGTCTTTTCTATCCGCCCCGCGCAGGCCGCGCAGGTCATGCCGCCGATGGTCAAGGTCTCGTTTTGCATATCCACTCCTCGGGCTGCTTCAAAATTCCGGTGTTGAAGCAGCAGTTTCTTATCGTACATTGGTGGGTGATGAACCCGTTCCAAAACCCGGTTGGTTTTGGGAAAGCCCCTGATTTCAACTATACCCCATGTTACGCAAGAAGCATAACAGGAACCCCGGACACGGGGTCAGCTCCTTTTCCACCGGGCAAATATAACCCTGGCTTCTTTGAGGAAATCCCGGGGAATGGTGATGGCGGCATCCGTTACGGTCTTGTTCGCCGCGGGAATGGGAACCGGATTACAGCCCCCGGAGCGCACCCCCACCTGGCTCATCCGGAACCGGTTGCCGCAGTTCTGGCATACCAGCACCGTCCCCTGCTGCCGGTAAAAACCCCGGCCCGAAGCATAGCACACCTGGCAGGTGTTAAAGGCGGTTCTGATGGTTCCGTCCGGGGCCTTTACCGCCAAGACCTCAAGCCGGGTTCCCTCGATATCGACGGGATAAAAAATAGCGCTTTCCGTTACCTCCGCCGTATGGATCACCAGATCCTGGTCGGCAACCGGAGGCTTTATGGTATTCTGCCTGCCGGTCTGGGCGCAAACCAGGCCGGGGATGCAGAGCATAAGCGCCGCCAGGCTGAAAACCGTGAAATCCAGGGCCGCTTTCCCCAAAACCGCAGTTTTGGGAAAGCCTGTCTTTTTGCTCATCTTTCCACTCCTCAATATAAATCTACGGCCGCTTTCCCAAAAACCGCGGTTTTGGGAAAGCCCCTGCGATGGGGCGGTAAGACCATCACCGCCCGCAGCAGCCCGGGCCCGGGGCCGCGGCTTCGAAATAAGCGTCCGGATATATCAGGGTTTCATATTCCGCCACTTCCGCCTTTATCGCTTCCGGGGAGGCGGCGTTCAAATCGTCCACAACCTTGACGTAACCGTAAAACACATGGTCGGCGGTGGAAAAATCAAAATCCTCCTCCGGTATCAGCCGGATGACGTTGTCCCCCTGCTCCATGTCAATTTGGGTATGATAGGCGGGGAAGATAAGTTTGCCGTTGCCCGGATCAAGGGAATCGTTGTTGATAACCCAGGC
The DNA here is from genome assembly GCA_031275535.1 of Treponema sp. The sequence goes on from JAISOR010000290.1 coordinate 2,758, forward strand.
AACGGGGATCGAGCGCTGGACCACCATAACCGCGGGCGCTATCCCGTCATCCCGGAGCTTGATCCGCACCAGCTGATACCCCTCCCGCAGTTCCGCCAGGGCCATGGTATCCGTCGGAATCGCCGCCCCCGCCGGAACCGGGGCCAGGTCAGGCTCCGCGGGGGCCGCGGGGGCGGAGCCCTGGGGGATCACCGTAATGGAGCTGCGGATCATCCCCATCCAGCAGGAATAGGAAAATTTGCCGGTCCGTTCGGGGGTGAATTCGATCACGTTTTCCCCGGGGGTAAAACGGTGTTCAATGCCGTATTCCCGGATGAACATGCGGTTGTTGCATCCGTTGATGCTTCCCTCGGGGGCGTTGATCCTCCAGCGCACCGGGATTCCCGCCTGAACCGTGATCGCCGGATACCGCCCCCCGCTCAGGGTTGAATTCACCACCTACAGGCCCTTTTCGATTTGGGGGCCGGGCTCAAAATTCCCGTTCCCCCCCGGGGGGGCGGCGGTAAAGGGGTTGACCGCGGCCAGGGCCGTATCGGCAAAATCAAGATTGAACCCCAGGCGGTCCGCAAAACCGCCCAGGTTAAAGCCGTAGGTGAACATGGTCATGCCCATCACCGTTACCAGGATCGCCCCGGCCCGCATCAGCCGGCGGGTAAGGGCGGGGCCCTTGGCGGCGGCGCCCAGGGCCGAACTCAGGGCCCCGAGGCCGAACATCAGGGGAACCGTTCCCATGCTGAAAAGGAACATGGAGATTCCCCCGGCGACGGGGCTGCCCGTTGACAGGGCATAGAGCTGCACGGCCTGGAGGGGGCCGCAGGGCAGGAGCCCGTTGAGGAGGCCGATAACCAGGGGGTTTTTACGGGCCGCTTTTTGTTCGCCGATTTTCCGGGCAAAAATTTGGGGGAGCCGGGGGGTAAAGCGGCGGAGGGCCGGGAAAAACCCGAGCATATTGATCCCCATGATCACCATGAAGAGGCCGGCGGCAAGCTGGACCATCCCCCGGAAGGGTCCCGACACGCTGACCACCGAACCCAGGGCCCCCACCAGAATCCCCGCGGCGGTATAGGAAATAACCCGGCCGGCGTTGTAAAAAACCGCGGGAAGCAGCACCCGGCCCCCCCCCGCCGGCGCGGGGGAGAGGCATTGGGAGAGGTTGATCCCCCCGCACATGGCAACGCAGTGCACCGAGGTAACCAGACCGATGACCAGGAGCATCCCATAGCCCGTTCCCGCCTCCGCCAGGGGGAAGCCCGCGGTCAGGGTGGTGATTCCCAGTCCCCGCAGCAGCATATAGAGGGAGAGGATGATCGCCAGGGTCCCGATGAGCTCGGTTACCGGCGTCCCCTGCCTGCCGGTTATAACCCGGTAGCCCAGTTTTTCAATAAGCGCCGTAATCTCGGTAAGGCTTATCACGGCGCTGTTGTAGGTAACCGCCGCGGTCCCGGCGTGAAAATTCACCGCCGCGTCCTCGATCCCCACGGCGCTTTTCAGCGTTTTTTCAATCCGGTTCCGGCAGTTGCCACAGGTCATGCCGCCGATACGGAAGGAACTTGTTTTCAGGTTGTCCATGTCCGCCGCTCCTCGCCGGACTTCCACATTACCCGGTAATTGTGTCAAAATTATGACGATTCCCGCGATTTTTTGATTTTTTTTTTAAAAAGTATGGGGCGGTTCCAAAAACTGAAGTTTTGGAACCGCTTCCTTATGGCCCGCCGCGGGGAAGTCGAGCGGGAGGGCTCAAGGGCGGTTTTGGCGGCATCCTCCCGGCGATTGCGCCGCAAAAAAGGCGTCCGGCACTTTTTTTGCGTTTTTTTTAAATTTTTTTCCAAAAAAGTGGTTTTTCAGACCAAAGTGTGATATAATTATGAGTATGATTTTCCAACAAGAAAATAACGAGACGGCTGCCGGGTCGTAATCCGGCGACCGTTCCATATATCGGGGTTCTAAAAAGAGGACCCCGGGGTAGCGCCAAACTGTGGAAGGTAAACGCTGCCTCCGGGGCTGCACTTACGCATTGCTGATTATAGCCTATCCAGGCAACAATTACAATGCGTGAGTCCTCTTTTTTACCTCCGGGGTCGTATGACGCCGGGGACGTCCGGGATTTATTCCGG
>JAISOR010000300.1 GCA_031275535.1 Treponema sp.
GAGGCTCGTTCGATAGGAAGTTTATAGTACCGTCTGGTTTAATACAAAATTTTTGTAAGCGTTGCGTTGTTTGAGCCGGAGCAGAGCTCCGGGGTATTAAACCAGACTTTCGAATAAAAAGCTGGTGAACCGTTCAATTATTGTTCCAGGGATTCCCCAAAAAACCAAAACGTACTATACTGGGATCATGAAAAATTATATGAAGAGACTAACATTTCTTGGTATCCTTGTCCTGATTCTGGGGGGATACACGGCGGCGCAGACCTCTCCGGCCGGGGGGCTTACCATATACGGCATTAAGGGGCCCTCCGCGGTGGGGATGATCCGGCTTTTTGAAAATCCGCCGCGGCTGCCCGGCGGGGCCGCAAAGATGGAGGCCCTGGCCCAGGCGGATCTGATGGCGGCGAAATTCATCGCCGGGGAAGCCAAGGTGGGGATCCTGCCCCCCAATGTGGCGGCCAAGATCGCCTCCACGGGAAAAGCCATCCAGGTGGCGGCCGTGGTGGGAACCGGCATGTTGAGCCTCTTATCCGGCGATGAGGGGGTCCGGCGTATTGAGGATCTAAAGGGCAAGACCGTGGAGGTTGCGGGCCAGGGGGCCACCCCGGATTATGTGTTCCGGCGGATCCTCCTTTCCAAGGGCCTGGACCCGGACAAGGACCTGCATCTGGGCTATGCCCTGGCCTATCCCGAAATAGCCCAGTCCCTTATTGCGGGCCGGATCTCCACCGCCCTGCTGCCCGAACCCTTTGCCACCATGGCCCGGACGGGCAAGCCCGGCCTTAGGCAGATAGGGGATATCCAGGTGGAATGGGCCCTGGCCAACGGTAAAGCCCCGGGCGGGGAAAATTACCCCATGACGGTCCTGGTGGTGGACGCCGCTTTTGCCAAAGCCGAACCGGGGATAGTCCGGGCCATCCTCTATGCCTATAGATCTTCTATAGAATGGGTCCGGGCCCATCCCGCGGAAGCGGGGGCCCTGGTGGAAAAGCACGATCTGGGGCTCCGGGCGGCGGTGGTTCGGGAGGCCATCCCCCACAGCAACTATGTCTTTATCCCCGCGGCCCAGGCGCGGGAATCCCTGGAAACCCTCTTCAGGGCCTTCCTGGACTTCGCGCCCCCCTCCATCGGAGGGTCCCTGCCGCAGGATAGTTTTTATCTGGATCTATAAGGATTGAAAGCTCCGGGGAAATTGGCATGGACCATGCTGGGCATTGCGGCCCTGCTGCTCTGCTGGGAAGCCGCGGCCCGGATCTCCGGGAGCGAGCTTATTCTGCCCGGCCCCCTGCCGGTCCTGAACCGGTTTATGGCCCTCGTAAAAACAGAGCGGTTCCTCCGTTCCCTTTTGAACAGCCTTATCCGGGTCATCCTGGGGATAGGGATCTCCGCGCCCCTGGGGATCCTCCTGGGTATCGCCTCGGGACTGAATCCCCGGGTCCGGGCCTTTTTCCGCCCCCTCTTCTCGGTGATCTCCGCCACCCCCGTAATGTCGGTGATCCTCATCGCCTTTCTCATCCTGGGGCAGGAGCGGACCCCGGTGTTTACTGCCTTTCTCATGGTCTTCCCCGTGATGGCCGCCAATACCATGGCGGGGATCGGCGCGGTGGACGGGGGCCTTAAGGAAGTCGCCGCCCTATACCGCCTGTCCCGGTGGGAAAAACTGCGGCGCCTCTATATCCCCTCCCTGACTCCCTTCCTGCTGGGGGGGCTGCACAGCGCCCTTTCCCTCTGCTGGAAGGTGGTGGTCGCCGCGGAGGTCCTGGTACAGCCCCTGCGGGCCCTGGGAACGGGGATGCAGACCGCCAAGGCCCAGCTTGAAACCGCGGAACTTTTTGCCTGGACCGCGGCCACCGTCAGCGCCGCCGCGCTTTCGGAACTGATCTTTACCCTGGTCATTCGGGCGTACCGGAGGAGGAAGGGATGAGCGGCGGCTCGGGACGGGAGGAAGTATCCATAGAGATGGAGGGCCTCTCCTTTGGTTTTGGGGAGCGCCCCATCTTTCAAGACCTGAACCTGCGCCTGGGGGACGCCAGCCCCGTGGCCATCCTGGGGCCTTCGGGCTGCGGAAAGACCACCCTGCTGCGGCTTGTGGCGGGGCTCCTAAGGCCCCAGGGGGGAACGCTCAGGATCCGGGGTCCGGCGGAAAAGGTTTCCTTTGTGTTTCAGGAACCCCGGCTCTTTCCCTGGCTTAGGGTCCTGGAGAATGTAAGCCTGCCGGTAAAGGGGATGATGGGGAAAAAGGATGCTGAAGACCGGGCCCGGCGGCTCCTGGCCCTGGTCTCCCTGGAAGACCGGGCCAGGGCCTATCCGGGCGAACTTTCCGGCGGCCAGCGCCAGAGGGTTTCCATTGCCCGGGCCTTTGCCTATCCCGCGCCGATCCTCTGTATGGATGAACCCTTCCAGTCCCTGGACATACCCCTGCGGCTCCAATTAATGGACCTGATCCTGACCCTGTTAAAAGCCGAACCCCGGCTGGTCCTCACGGTGACCCACGATCCCCGGGAAGCGGTATACATGGGCCGGCGGATCCTGGTGCTGGGCCCGCCCCCCGGCGGCCCGGTCATTGACGAGCCCCTGCCCCGGGAAGAACGGGTATACGGAGAACCCGGCCCCATGGAAGGCAAACTCCTCCGCATCCTCGCGGGCCGGTGAGCGGGATTGAGGACAATACTGATAAACCTGCAAATTGGAAATATATAAATATTCTTTCGCTTGACAGTTTCGAATTGGTAATCCATACGAATATCTCCATACTGCTCAGAGCCGCGTCTATCTTTTCCACACACAGGGGGCATATATGTCCGGATCACATCCACATGCTGATAGAGATACCACTGAAATACGCCATAAGCCAAGTGGCAGGCTGCATCAAAGGGAAAAGCGCAATATCCATAGCCCGGACGTAAAAATAGGAAGGAAACAAAACTTCACTGGAGAAAACTTCTGGGCGAGGGGGTATTATGTGTCAACAGTAACGGGACGAAGCAAACATCAGGAAGATATCCGTAAGCAGGAGACCAACGGCTGACCAGTGGAACTGTTCTAAAGACAAGGCCAATCGATAATCGCCTACGCTTTTTTCTTTGCCTTAGCAAGGAGCTTCATTTTTTTCAGCGTTTCTTCCGAAAGGATATGTTCCATTTTACAGGCATCCTGTTCAGCGGTCTCGGCATCTACTCCCACAATATCCCGCAGAAAGGCGGTAAGAAAATCATGCCGGCCCCGGATCTCCGCCGCCTGAAGCGCGCCCTTCTTAGTCAGGGAGACCGTCCGGTAGCGTTCATGCTCCAA
>JAISOR010000210.1 GCA_031275535.1 Treponema sp.
GGAATCGCCCGGTCCGTCAGGAAATCGCCGTTTCCAGGGCAACCTCCATCATCCGGGTAAAGGTGGTTTGCCGTTCTTCGGCGGTGGTTGCCTCGTGGGTGATAAGGCTATCGGAGATGGTCAATATCCCCAGGGCTTCCCTGCCGTATTTTGCCGCCAGGGTGTAGAGTTCGGCGGTTTCCATTTCCAGGGCAAGGCAGCCGAATTTAGCCCAGAGTTTCCATTCACCGGGGTCCTCGGTATAGAACATATCGGAAGAAACCACGGAACCGGCAAAGGGCTGCCAACCCTTGCTTACCGCCGCATCGTAGGCGGTTTTAAGCAGGTTAAAGGAAGCCGTTGGGGCGTAATTTCTGCCCCCAAAGCGGATGGTATTGGCCCCCGAATCGGTGGACGCCGCCATGGCAAGGACCATATCCCGGATCCGGATCTTCTCCTGGATAGACCCGGCGGTCCCGATACGGATAGCCCGCCGGACATCATAATCCCTGAATAGTTCATTTACATAGATAGAAATAGAGGGGATCCCCATCCCCGTACCCTGCACGGATACCCGCTTGCCCTTATACGTGCCGGTATAGCCAAAAATGTTCCGGACCTCGTTATATTGAACCGCGTTTTCGAGAAAATTTTCAGCGATATACTTGGCCCGCAGGGGATCTCCGGGCAGTAAAATGACTTCCGCAATATCTCCGGGTTTTGCCGCTATATGAACAGACATAATTTCTCCTTAGCAATAATCCTACGCCTTCCTTTCATTCCTTGCAATGCCTGTTTTCTTCCCAAAACCACTGCACAACTGAAGGGGAAAAACCCTCATGTTTTAGCCGCTGTTTGAGGAAACTGTCTTTTCCGGCGCCGGAAAACCGCCCCGTTGCAGCGCTTTTTGTGACGCTTTTTGCGACACTTTTTGTGACACTTTTTGTGAGGTACCGTCCGAGCAGGGCCAGTTCGTGTTCAAAATCAAGGGCCGATTTTAAGGCTGCCCTGGCGGTATCCCTGTCAATCCCCCGGTTGCTAAGGGCATTAAGGAGCTGCAGGGGGCTGTGGGCGCCCCGGGCAAGCCGGGATTGAAGCCACAGGCCGGCGTACCGTTGATCGCTTACAACTTCCAGGTCCGCCAAATGGGAAATCACCACCCGTATACAAGAAGGGGTATGGCCCCGGTGTTCGAGCTTCCGGGCAAGCCCCGCCCTGGTTTGCTCCGCCCGGGCAACCAGGCGGAGCGCGGCCCGTTCCGTCCTAAAGCAGGCCGCGGCAAAGCGGACGGCCTCAAGCTCATCCCCTAAGAGTTCCTTGCCGGGAAGAAAGAAAGCCCCCCCCTGCCAAAAAGGGGGGAGATAGGTGTGATTGAAGGAAAATAACGAACCGTCCGAGAGCCCAATCCTGGAAATTAAAGGTCCGGCCTCCGGCCCGGTCGTTTTTATGGATACTACCGTCATGGACGGCCGCCATCAGGCGCGGAGGCCTGGCCTTGTTAACGCTTGGAGAACTGGAAACGCCTGCGGGCGCCGGCCTGGCCGTACTTCTTCCGTTCTACCATCCGGGAATCCCGGGTCAGAAAACCATTGCCCCGCAGGGAGGTATAGTTAGTCTGATCAACCTGACACAGCGCCCTGGAGAGCCCGTGCCGGCAGGCACCGGCCTGGCCATTGGCGCCGCCGCCGTATACATTAATCAGAACATCAAACTTGTTTTCATTCGCGGTAACCATGAGAGGCTGGCGCACCATATAGGCATGTTCCCCCTGGGGGAAATATTGGGCCAATTCTTTGCCATTTACCACAATTTTGCCGCTCCCGTCCCGAATATATACCCGGGCAACGGAAGTCTTTCTTCTTCCGGTTCCAATACCAAGATTCTTAATCACCTTGTCACCTCGTTATAACTCAATAGGCTGGGGATTCTGAGCCGCATGGGGATGCTCCATTCCCGCATAGACCTTGACGTTTTTCAGGAGCTTCCGCCCTAAGGGCCCCTTGGGAAGCATACCCTTTATCGCTAGTTCCAGTGGGGAAGTGGGATGACGGGTGATGAGTTTTTCAAAATTACTGGATTTAAGCCCCCCCACATACCCGCTATGACGATAATACAGCTTTTGTTGAGCCTTGCGGCCTGAAATCGCAATCTTATCGGCATTAACCACTACCACATAATCACCCATTTCCTGGTGGGGCGCGTAAATTGCCTTTTCCTTCCCCCGGACAATGGAGGCCGCCTTAGCCGCAACCCGGCCCAGGATCTTTCCCTCGGCGTTAATCACGAACCACTTCCGCTCCACATCCGCGGGTTTAATAAATACCGTCTTCATACTATAACCTTCGCTCGTGTTTCTATAAGATCAGGGGACAAAAAAACGGGCCTTTATAACGGTGAAAGCCGCTCTTTTGCCAGGGTCCTACGGACCCGGATGAGGTCCAAGGACCCCCAGGCACCCAGCATCCGGTTTGGCATCACGCGGATGTTTAAAATACAGGGTAGTATATAATACTGCCACAGGTCAAGGAAAAAAGTCAAGGGGGCATGTGTTTAGTTCGGCAATTTTACATTTATCAGTCCACAATCTTAAGCGTCGAATCCTGGCCCTGCCTATGGACAGCCCATTCCCGTTCCGTCAGCCGGGACAGAAATACCCCGTCGTGGCTCACCAGAAGCAGGGCGCCCTTGAATTCGGCCAGGGCCGCTTCTAAAAGACCCACGGAAACCATGTCCAGGTGATTGGTGGGTTCATCCATGATGATAAGGACGGGCTTGTAAAAGATGCCCCGGGCTATCATCAGCTTGCGGGTTTCCCCGGGGCTGGGTAGGGCCGAGCGGAAGAGCAGCCGGGGATCGGAGCCCAGCAGGGAAAACCGGGAGAGGATCTCTCCCCGGAACTTTTCCTCCTCCCGGAATACCGCATCCTGAACGGCCCGGCTTTCTTCCGGCCCGAGTTCCTGGGGCAGGTACAAGAGGGGTGCGGAAATATGGGCCCGCACGTGCCGGATCAGGGTCGATTTGCCCGAACCGTTAGGGCCGGTCAGGGCGATCCGGTCCTCCGGCATAATAAGCAGTTCCGGGAAGGAAAGGCTTCGCCCTTCTCCCAGGGGGATCCTTCCCGCTTCAAGGGCAACGAGCCGATCCGCCCTGGCCTGGCTGCCCCCCAGGTTGAGACCCCGTTTCCGCTCGCTGGGGTTCACGGCCTTTTCCAGGGCTTCCCTCGTGTGTTCCACCCGGTTTTTCATCCGTTTATACTGATTGGCCCCCACCGTGTCCTTGCCGGAAAGCCGGGCCAGGTTGATCTTCCCCCGGCCGTCCCGGTCCTTGGGATCCAGCCCCCGTTTTGAAAGCCGGTTCCGGGAGCCTTCCACCACCCGGCGGCGGCGCTTGGCCTCCGCCGTGAGCCGGTCCTCCTCATCCAGCAGCTTTTCCCGGAGGCCCCGCTGTTCCGCCCGCTCCCGCTCTTCCTCCGCCAGCCCCCGGGACACGCCGCCGGGCCTCCGGGTGGCAAGCCCATTCCTAAGGAAAAGGCAGTTCCCGCAGAGGCCGTCCAGCAGGGCCCGGTCATGGCTTACCAGGAGGCCGATCCCCCGGTAGGTTTCCAGGGCCCCCCGGACCAGCGCCCCGGCTTCCGCGTCAAGATGATTGGTGGGCTCATCCACCGCCAGCAACGCGGGATTCCGCCAGAGGGCCGCCGCTAACTGAAACCGCTTCCGCTCCCCATGGCTCAGGGTTTCCCAACGGTAAGGCCAATCGGCTTCGATGCCGAGGCTGTCCATCAGGCGGCCCGCGGTATTATCGGCGGCAAAAAAAAGTTCCTCCCAGAATTCGGGGAGTTCGTCGGTACGCTGGGGGCAGTAGAGGCTATCATCGGGTCCCCGGATGCTTCCCGCGCCGGGCCGCAGAAGTCCCGCGGCAAGGAGGAGCAGCGTGGTTTTACCCGCGCCATTTTCTCCGGTAATGCCGGTCCAGCCCGGAGCAAGCTCAAGGCTGATATTTTTCAAAACCGGGGACACCGAGGAAGGATAGGAAAATTCAACGGAATTGAAGGATAAAAAAGAACGGGCCATGACGCCTCCGATGCAGGACCCGCCGGTCCCGAGAACCCGAAGGTTCCATCGCGGCATCCCCGGACAAGTATCAATTTTGGCTGGGGGCCATAAACAAAGGGAGCGCCGCGCGAGTGAGGGTCCGTCCCTTTTGTTTTACAGGCTGATCATCGTGTTTCTATCCTTGTTTTCATAATAGCCTGTTTAAGGAAGCAGGTCAAGTAAAGGGACACCCGGCAATTTTCAGTTTAAATCTATGGAAAATTTTCGTAAACCGGTAAAAAAAATCCCGGTTTACCCCCCATTTTAGATCCCCGTCCTTCGTATCCTATAAGGTTAAGTAAGTTTTTCCCGATAAAGAAAGGGGGATAAAAGGTGGCGGTAATAGAGAACGAACTGGTTTTTCAGGGGCAGTTAGGGACACGGCTGGAACTTGCCAAGACCGACAAACGGGCCCTGAATACACTGCTCCGTGACTATATGCCGTTTATCAAAAAATGCGTATCAGCCGTTTTCTTCAAGGACCAGGCAAGGGCGGACAACCTTACCGATGCCATGCTTGCCTTTGCCCACAGCGTTCAAACCTATAACGGCGAACAGGGCGCATTTATCTCGTACGCGGCGGCGGTAATCCGCAACCGTCTTATCGACAACGCCCGAAAGGAACGGCCGGTACAAAATTTGCTTTCAGTCTCCGCCAAGGCAGATGAAAAAGGCCGCCCATGGGAAGCCGATATATCCTTGCAGGCTTTTTACCGGGCAGAGGAGGAAAACAATCTGGGTCTTGAAATCGAAGCCGTCAACGGTGAATTTTCCCAATGGGGCTTTTCGTGGGCAACGCTCCTCAAGAAATGCCCCAAACAGGAACGCTCCCGCCGTATATGCCGGCGTATTGCGGAAACTGTGCGGGAATCCCCCGGACTGTTGGAAGTTACCCTGAAAACCCGCCAGCTGCCGGTTACCCACCTGGCCAAAATTTTCCCCCGAAGGGCCATAGAAAAATACCGGCAGTATATTGCGGTACTCATCATCCTGTCCCGGGGGGATTATCCCTATGTATATTCCTTTGTGCCCCAGTCTTTTACCAAGGAGGACCGCTTATGAAAGGCGTT
>JAISOR010000260.1 GCA_031275535.1 Treponema sp.
TTCCCGGGCCAATCGGTCTTTATCCGCAGGGCCTCGCAAAACCGGTCTATGGTATTCATGAACCCAGTATGGCAGAGAAAAAAGATCTATCAAAGATCTCTTTCACCCCCAACTGATATGGCGGTGGAACGATGAAAAACATGGGATACCGAATAGAGAAACAGCGCCAGGGCCGAGGGAAGACCTAAAAGTATTGTGGCGGGCAGGGTCCCAAACATTTGAGCGCCTATGCCCGCGCGTTCCGCCAGGGCGATTACCAGCGAGGCCGCAGCAAGGCCCCAAACCCGCCGAAACCCCAGGTATACCGCCGCCAGGCTTATCCAGCCCCGGCCGGCGATTCCGCCGGGGGCATAGGCCCCCACCCTAAAGGTCAGGGCCGCGCCGGCCAGGGCGGCAAGAAAGGCAGCGGCGGCCCAGGCTCCCTCCCGGTACCGGGCAGGGTGGACGCCCCGTTCCACCGCGGCCCCGGCGGAAAGCCCCGATGCCCGCAACCGCAGGCCTATGGGGGTCCTCCCAATGACAAGGGCGGCGAGGACTATAAAGGCCCAGGCGATATACACATAGGGAAGCTGGCCGGAAATAAGGGAACCCAGCAGGGGGATGTCTTTGAGTACGGGAATATCCAGGGGCCCCGGTATGGGTATATCCGGATTTCTCAGGACCCCCTTAGTCCCAAACCAGAGACTCGAAAGGGAGTCGGTAAGTCCTCCGGCGGCCAGATTGAGGGCCAGGCCCGCGATAAAGGGATTTGCCCCGCTGATATGGACGAACCGGGCAAGGCCCCACCCGGCCAGGGCCGAGAAGGCTGCGGTTATCAGGGCGCCCCAAAAAACCGATCCCGTCCAACCGGCGATAATCCAGGCAAAGAAGGCCCCCAGGGTCATAAACCCTTCGATAAAAACTCCCAGGACGCCGGAAAGTTCCGTAAGAAGCGCGCCCAAACCGGCCAGCATGAGGGGCGCGGCGGCGGTAAACAAACCGTTGATCATGGCGCGCTCCGGCGATCCCGTAGGGATTTGACTACCAGGGGACCGCCAATATGAACCGTGGCCAGGATAAGCACCACCGCCTGGATAAACGCCGAGGTCTCAAAATTGAGCCCCGCCGCCAGCAGGGCCGAATCGGAACCGGCCTTAAGCCAGCCATAGATCAGCGCGGCGGGGATCAGCGCCAGGGGCCGGTTCCGGGCGATAAGGGCCACGGCAATGGCGTTCCAGCCAAGGCCGCCGGAAAAACTAAGGTGGCATACGCCGTAGGTCCCCGCCACGGCGAAGAAACCGGCGAGACCTCCCAGGGCCCCCGAGGCGGCCATAGCCGGGAACCAGCCGCGTTCAGGGTTGATCCCGCCATAGCGGGCAAAGGCCGGGGCGGCCCCGGCGATTCTGAACCGGTATCCCCAGACGGTTCTGTTGATAAAGAGGTGTCCCAGAACAACCAGGACCAGGGCAAAAATAAATGAAAGGGAAAGGATTGATGGGGGAAGCAGCTTGGGAAGGAGCCGGCCCGCGGCAAAACGCCTCGTGGCCAAAAGATTCCCCGAATGGTCCCGCAGCGGCCCGGAGATAAGATAGTCCGCCACCGGGGACAGGGCTGCGGAAAGCAGGAAAGAAGTGATAAGCTCATTCGCCCCGTATCTTTTTTTCAGAAACCCCGAAAGGGCGCCCATGGCCCCCCCGGCTCCCATGGCCAAGAGGCCCGCCAGGCAGAGGAGCCCAAAGGACCAGCCCGCTCCGCTAAGACCGTCTCCCCAAAAAAGAAGCACCGCCGCCGCGGTCAATCCCCCCAGGTAGATCTGCCCCTCGCCCCCCAGGTTAAAACAGCCTCCCCGGAATGCCAGTACCGCGCCCAGGGAGGCGGTAAGGAGCAGCCCCATGCCATCCAGGGTATTTCCCAGGAACCAGGGGGAGGACCAGGGGCCCAGAAAAAAAGCCCTAAGGGTTTTAGCGGGATTGGGGGAGTTTACCGTTATAAGGAGTACGGTTAAAAGGACGGCCGCGCCCAGGGCAAGGATGGTTCCCCAAAAGGCCCCCGTGGGAAGGACGGCGCCGGAGAAAGCCCCAGGGGTTTTTCGCTTAAACATGGGCCGCCCCCTCGGCGGACGCCCCCCTGGTGGACGCCCCTCTGGCGGACGCCTCCCTGGCATCCGACCCCGCGGCGATACCCACCATGGCCCGGCTGATCCGTTCTTTAAGCTCCTCCGCGGAAAAGGCCCCCGGTTTTGCTATATAGGCGGAAACGGCGCCGTTCCGCAGCACCAGTATTTCATCCGAGACCGACACAAGCTCGTCCACATCGGTGGAAAAGACAAGGGCCGCCATCCCGGTCCGGGCCCGGGCCTTTAGTTCCCTGATAAACCGATCCCGGCCGGACCGGTCCAGCCCCCAGCCCGGCTCCGCCAATACCAGCAGGGAGGCTTCTTCGGCCAATTCCCTGGCCAGGATGATCCGCTGGAGCATACCCCCGGAAAAGGAATCCGCCCGGGCCGCCGGGTTTCCCTTTACCTGGGCGGCCCGCATGATGCCGGCAATCCAGGAATCCAGGAACCGGCGATCCATGACGCCGAATTTCCGCCAGCGCCCCCGGAGGGAACGCCGGTGGGCATGGATGATGATGCTGTCCCGCAGGGGAAGCTCCACCGCCAGGGCGCCGCCGGTTCTGCCGGCGCTAAGGTAGGCCGCGCCGGCTTCACGGAAGGCCCGGGGGCCCCTTCCCGTAATATCCCTGCCTTTTAGAATGATCCTTCCGGCGGAGGGCCGCAAAAATCCCGTTACCGCCAGTTCCAGGGTCTCCGGGCCGCTGTCCCGCACTCCGGCTATCCCCAGGATCCTCCCCGGAAAAAGTACCAGGTTGATATTTCTGATAAAGGGCCTGCCCTTAATTTCCACCGAAAGATCTTGTACGGCCAGCGCCGGGGATTCCGGCCCGATCGGGAGGGGTTCTTCAGCAGGATCATCTTCGCTGGCGCCGCCCCTCGTATCAAACATCAAGAGGCTTAACTGTTCGGGATCCAAAGACGCCGCGGGCAGGGAAGCGGCGAGCCTGCCCTTTTTTAAAACGCTTATCCGGCCGGCAATGCCCAGGGTTTCTTCCAATTTATGGGAGATAAGGACAATTCCCCGGCCGTCTTCCCGGAGTTGATTAAGGAGCAGGAAAAAACCCTGGGTTTCCTGGGGGCTCAGGACCGCGGTAACCTCATCAAAGATAAGGTACCGGGTGTTCCTAAGGAGCAGCGCCAGGATGGCGGCCTTCTGCCGCTGACCCACGGTGAGACTACCGGTAAGCTGGTCCACGGGAAGATCAAAGCCCCAGCGTTCCGAGAGGGCCCAGACCATGTCCCTGGCCTTTCGTTGTTTTACCAGGCCCGCAAAACAGGGTTCCGCTCCAAGGATACAATCCTCCCAGACCGTAAAGCCCGGCGTCAACCGGGGATGCTGGCGGACCATCCCGATCCCCGCGGCCAAGGCATCCCCCGGAGAGGCGAGGTGTTTCTCTTTCCGGTCCACCAGAATATGGCCCGCCCCGGGTTTAAGGTACCCCGCCATGATATGCATGAGGGTGGATTTACCCGCCCCGTTTTCTCCCAGAAGCGCGTGGATTTCTCCGGGGTGGAGATCAAAATCGACCTTGTCCAGGGCGCATACCCCATTGGAGGAAAAATACTTGTGTATTCCCCGGAGTTCTATCACAGACGCAGGGCTCCCAAACGGATCTGTTTTATCAGGGCCCCCTGCCGCTCCCGAATCTCCGCATCTACCGAAGCGATATAATTGGGATCGTCCTCGACAAAATCAACATACCCCTCGGCAACGCCCAAAACTTCCGCGGTGCCAAAGGGAAGGCGGCCTTCCAGAAAGGCCCTGGTTTTTTCATAGGCCGCCTTATCCTGATACAGGATCGCGCTGCCCACCACCGTACCGGGGCGGATGGCGTAGCCGTTGGTATCAAACCAGATCACCTTGGCCCCCGTTTCGGCGGCCGCCTGGACCACCCCCTCGTTGGCGCCCCCGGCGATACAGAGAATTACCGCCGCGCCGTTGCGGATCATATCCAAAGCCAGATCCGCCCCCTTCCCCGCATCAAACCAGTTACCCACCACCCGGAAATCAACGGTACAGCCCTCATTCACCGCTTTGGCGCCTTCCTCGTAACCCGGCAGGATGGTACCGTTCATGGCGGGATACTCCTGGCCGGCTACCAGCCCAATACGGCTGCTTCCCGCGGCCCCGGCAACCAGGGCCGCGATATGGCCTGCCATATACGCCTGTTCCCGCTGATTATAACGCAGGGTATAGATCATGGGGTTCCCCGAAATCTCCCCATCCAAAAGGAGAAACCGCTGTTGGGGGAATTGGGCGGATATCGCCGCGGCTATGGCCGGCAGGGAGGGGTTTGAGGAAACAATGAGATCGTAGCTTCCCGATGCGGCCATGGCGGTAATCCGGGGTTCCCACTCGGCCTGATTAAACCCGCCTTCGATAATGGTAACCTCCACATCGGCGTTTTCCCCGCCGGTCCGGGCTCCGGTTTCCCCCGCAGAGGTCCCGGAAGTCTCTTTTGAAAAATCCGCCGCTGCCTGCCGCACTCCCTGGGCCAGCATCTCGTATATGGGGCTTCCGGACATGACCCCGGGGATAAAGACCGCAATGGAGACGCTTTTTTGAGCCCCCTCTGTTCCGGCATTTTCCGGTTTTGCCCTGCATCCTCCAAAGAAGAATACCGCCGCCATAAAGATACTCAAACCCAGGACCCCCGCCATTGAACAGCGGGACCCCTTAGTTTGACCCGGAATAACCCGTTTGCCGATACAAACACCATACCACATAACCGGACCTCCACAACAAGCGAAAATGGCCGGGGCAAAAAAAAGCCCCGGAACATATCCAGGGCAGCAATTCTTGGGAGACAACGGGCTTCGGAATAATGGTATATTCCGCACGCACGACTTTCTTCCATCCGGACTACACCGTCGGCACCGGAATCTCACCGGTTCAATCCGGGTCTTTAGACCCTAAATTCGCGGGCTATACCGCCGGTAGGGAATCTTGAACATAAAAGCCCGCGGGGAGCCTTATCTTCAATAACCCGACCCTGAAAATCTTATGTAATGATAATAGATGCATGGCTTTATGTCAAGCGGAATATGCATAATCATTCAAAAGCTGCCGCGACGCGCTTTAATTCTTGCATGATACCGATATGCTGGGGACAGACCGATTCGCACTGGCCGCATTCGACGCATGTGCCGGCGGTATTTTTGCCCTGTGTCACAAAACCGTAAAAGCGTTTCGTGGCTTCAAGGTTCCCAAATACGAGGTACTGATTCATCGCATCGAAAACACCGGGAATGTTAATTTCCTGCGGACAGCCTTTAACGCAATAAGCGCACTTGGTACAGGGAATGTTTTCAATAGCGTCAAGCGCCTCCCGCGCCCTTTCTATGGCGGCCTGTTCAGCGTTGCTAAGGGGGCGGAAATCCGACATGGTGGCCAGGTTCTCCTCCATCTGTTCGATGGTGGACATACCGCTCAGTACGGTGATCACATTGTCCAGCGATGCGGCAAAGCGGAGCGCCCATGAAGAGGGTGAAGCGTGGGGGTTTGCCGCATGCAGGATATCGGCAACCGGCGGCAGCGGGTTGGCAAGCAGTCCGCCTTTGACCGGCTCCATAATGATGACCGGCTTCCCGTGCTTCTTTGCCGTTTCAAAACATTTGGCGGACTGTACCGCCGGGCTGTTCCAATCCGCATAGTTGATCTGAAGCTGCACAAACTCCATTTCGGGATGTTTTGTTAAGAGTTCGTCCAACACGTCCACGGTATCGTGCATGGAGAACCCAACGTGTTTTATGAGTCCCCTTTCGCGCTGCTCAAGGACGAAATCCCAGAGGCCAAAATCATCAAAAATTTTCGTCCGCTCGGCCCCGCAGTTGTGCAGCAGATAGAAATCGAAATAGCCCGCGCCGGAGCGTTCAAGGGATGTAAAAAACATCCGCTTCGCTTCGTCCGCGTTTTTTGCCCCGGCCCAGGCGGGCAGCTTCGTGGCAAACTGAAATTTGTCACGGGGATAACGCTCCATGAGCGCAATCCTGGCGGTTTCCTCGGATTTTCCGTTGTTATAGATATAAGCCGTATCAAAGTAGGTAAAGCCCGCCGCGAGAAACTTGTCCACCATCGTTTTCGTCCGCTCAATGTCAATCTCTTCGCCAAGCATGGGAAGGCGCATCAAGCCGAACCCGAGTTTAGGTATGTCCTTGCCAAGATAATCCATAGTATTTCCTCTCCGGCCGTCAGGATAACATTCTATATATAACATCCGCTATATACACGTCAAGGGTGCCAGGCACGTTGTCTTGATAATTCCTTGGTTAAACTCTACAATGATCTTTGACATGGTTTGTAGTTTCCTTCATAATTCTACACATAAAAAACACCTTTGCTTGTGTTTGGTGATTATCTTCCTCGGCTTTACGGCGCTTATGTGCCACGGTAACGAGGATACCCTTACGGTCTATGTGACCAATTCGGGGCAGAAGTATCACCGGGAAAATTGCGGTTCCCTGCGGCGGTCTAAGATAGCCGTTTCCCTTAGGGATGCGGTCCATTCGGGCTATGAGCCCTGTTCCATCTGTAATCCCCCGGCGGCATCCGCCCTCCAATCGGGCACGCCGGAAACCGGAGCTTCCCCGCCGGCTGCGGCAGGATCCTTGTACCGGGTACATGCCGCCAACCTTACGAGCGCCGCCGCCGCGGATATTACCCGGATGGTTCCCGCGGAGGTAATAGATCATGTTGATGGGGATACGGTGCGGGTCCGGATCGTCAATCCTCCTGAGGGCCTTTCGGTGGTAGAAACTATCCGCATGTTGGGGGTGGACACCCCCGAAACGGTACATCCCTCCCGGGCCCCGGAGCGTTTTGGCAAAGAGGCCAGCCTCTTTACCCGGACAAGGCTCCTGGGAAAACCCGTATATCTCGCCTTTGACTGGGACCTGCGGGATCATTACGGACGGCTGCTGGCCTATATCTATACCAGGGAGGGGGGCTGCTTTAACGCCGCCATTATCCGGGAAGGGTATGGCCACGCCTATACCCGCTATCCCTTTCAATTTATGGATGAATTCAGAGGGCTGGAACAGGAGGCCCGGAACGGGGAGCGGGGACTCTGGGGCCGGTCCTACCAAGAGTAGCGCTGTTCCCAGGGGACAACAAAAAGGACGGGCCCCCGGCTAAAACCGCAGCCCGAGCCAGTTGACACAGAGGGAAAACCACTGGGCCGCATGGGGGTTGATAAACTCAGAGTCCCCAACGCTGGTTTCGCCGATGGCCAGGGACATGCCATGTTTCCCCTGGGGGAAAATATGCATTTCCAGGGAAATTCCCGCCCGCCGCAGGGCCCCGGCCAGGAGCAAACTGTTTTCCACCGGAACCGACTGGTCGGTATAGGTATGCCAGAGAAACACCGGGGGCAGATTCCCGGTGATCTGATTTTCCAGGGAAAGGAGGTCCCCCAGGGCGGAATCGGGATTTTCCCCCAAAAGGTTGTCAAAGGATCCCCGGTGGGCAAATTCACCGGAGGTGATTACCGGATAACAGAGGATCAGGGCCTGGGCCGCGGTATAGCGGGGATCAATACCGGGAGAGACGGCAAAGTCCCGGGAACCAAAAAGCAGGGTAGAGAGGGCCAGGTGTCCTCCGGCGGAAAAACCCATCAGGCCGATCTTTTCAGAATCCAGGGCCCATTCGGCGCTATGCTCCCGGATAAGGGTAAGGGCCCTGGCGCAGTCCAAAACCGGAAGGGGATGCCGGCGGGGCGCGCAGCTGTACCAGAGGACAAAGGCATGGAACCCTTCGGCATTGAAGCGGACCGCCAGGGCTTCCGCCTCCCTGGGCGAACACTGAAAATAACCGCTGCCGGGAAGAATCAGCACCGCCGGGCGGGGGCCCTCGCTTTTTAACAAATAGGCGTCCAAGCTGGGCCTGAAGCCATCTCCCAAATCTCCCTGGTAGCGGTAGTCTCCCCATAAATCCATTGTAAAAACTTGCATCCGCGCCTCGCTGTTAAAAAGTATATTTGAGCTTGTTCCAAGAACTGAAGTTTTGGAACAGCCTCATTTCTCTAATAACTAAAAATCCTGCATTCCGAGTTCCCTGTGTTCCGGCTGCTTAAGGGATAATTTAAAAATAGAGTCGGCGTCTATCTTGGTATCGACCCCAAAAAGGGGCGTTATCCCCGTACCGTCCACGCTGCGAAACAGGGGACCGGTCCGCTCTTCGTAGGCCCAGCTGTTTTCATTATTAACAAGATGATCCAACACCACCGTTACCGCCAGGGTAAAAAATATTAAAGACGCATTGTTTCTCTTCTTTCCCAGCAGGGCGTCTAAGCGTATGGAGAGGGGGTTGGGAACCTGGAAGATATAGGAATCCCAGGG
>JAISOR010000008.1 GCA_031275535.1 Treponema sp.
CTACTCCATTTTTAACAAACGGCGGGAAAAACGGTTCAACGATCCCGAATCCCTGATGAACCAACTTGAGGAAGTGGACAATATCTACGCCCAACATATAAAGGTAGATTTAATTAAGAAGTGAAGAGATGCTATGATTTAAATTATCGAGGAAATAGGATACTCTGGTCTGACGGGGCCAGAGTGGTTTGCCCCGTTCGGGGCTAATTATAAGAGGCGGCAGGTTGTACTTCACTGTGAGGGAAGGGGTCGAAAGGCCCGAAGAACCTCGATGAGGAGATAGACTTAAACCGGCCGCCGTAAAACAAAATGCGGCTGCCAGTCATAGGCAAACCTCCGGTTTGCACGCAGACCGCGAATAGGAGTACGGTGCATCCGACACCCGCCGGACTCAAAGAGTCCGCAATAGCTCCTGGTCCTTATTTTAACATAAGGAGCGGAAAGATGAAAGCAGAACGGCAGTATGTAGGGATCGATTCAGGGAAGCGGACGTATACGATGGCGGAGATCGGGCTGGATGGGAAGGTGCGGTTCACGAACGGGAAGACGGCGGGAATGCAGGGAAATTTACGGGGACCCCGTGGGGCCGCTTTTCCGGGCCAAGCTGTTTAAATGCGGCGGCGTTGACGACCGCTATGGCATCTGGCGGGAGCTGCAAACCGCGGGGCCGGATTTTCCCCATATTCGCCGGCAATGGTTTTTTTATTCGGAATTCCCGATAAGGCCCTGCGGCCCCTTGTCTTTCCCGGTTCTATCTGATATAGTTATAGTATTCTTTACTGAAGGAGGAAATGCCATGTCCGATTCGGACGGCGGCGGTAGTAGTTTACCCGTCCATAGACAGAAATTGATGTTTGCGGCGTTTCCTGTAAAGAACCGGACCCGATCCTTACGGCCGTAAGGGATTTCCGAGGTCCAGGAGCCCCGATTATCGGAGTTCCTTAGGTTTCTCCTATTGGAAACCCCACCATCGGAATAGGAGAAACCCATGATTACTATACGAACCCAAAGCGAACAAGGGCTCATCGAGGCCGATGCGGTAAGCAAAGGCTGTTGGATCGACGCCAGGAATGTAGGCAAGGAAGATCTCTTCCATCTGGAACACGATTACGGCATTGCCAATGAATTACTGGCCGATATTATGGACGCCGATGAACAGGCCCGCATTGAAAAGGAAGATGAGTACATTGCCCTGATTGTACGGCTCCCGGTATACGACGCCGCCTATGAGGTGTCTTATTTTACCCTGCCCCTGGGGATTATCCTCTTCCCCGACAAGATCGTAACCATCTGCCAACGTTCCAGCGACGCCCTGGATGACATTACCCAGAACCGGGTCCGGGGATTTTCCGCAAAAAACAAGAGCAGTTTTGTCCTCTACCTCCTGGGCCGGGCGGCCTTTACCTTTCTGCGGGCCCTTAAGGAACTGAACAAAAAAACCAACATCATCGAACGGGAACTGCAAAAATCCGTTAAAAACAACGAGCTGATCCAGCTCCTTTCCCTGCAGAAATCCCTGGTATACTTTACCACCAGCATCAAGACCAATGAGCTCCTCCTGGAAAAGCTCCAGAAATCTCCCCTGATCCGCTTTAAGGAGGAAGAAAAGGAACTCCTGGAAGATGTGGTTACCGAAAACAAACAGGCCATCGAAATGGCCAATATCTACTCTTCGATCTTAACGGGAACCATGGATGCCTTTGCCAGCGTCATTTCCAACAACCTGAATATTGTGATGAAGCGGCTTACCATTGTTTCCATCGTACTCATGATACCCACCCTGATCACCAGTTTTTACGGCATGAACGTGGCGCTTCCCTTCCAGGGCGCCCCCTTCACCATTTGGGGCATCTCCGCGGTCAGCCTCCTGGCATCCCTGTTTGGGGCGATCTTCCTTTCCGCCGACCGGAAGCGGAAGAAGCTGACCGCCCTGGCGATCCCCTATTCCCATAGTTTAATGGTCCACCATTAGGAGGAAGGATACGGATGATTGATATTCGGAGCGATACGGTTACGGGCCCCACGGAGGCCATGCGGAAGGCCATGGCTGCTGCGGAAGTGGGGGATGATGTGTACGGGGATGATCCCACGGTCAACCGGCTGGAGCGGCTGGGGGCGGAAATGCTAGGTAAGGAAGGGGCGGTCTTTGTACCCTCGGGGACCTTTGGAAATCAACTGGCCCTTTTTACCTGGTGCAAGCGGGGAACCGAGGTTATCCTGGGGGAAGAGTGCCACATTATCCAGCACGAGGCCGGGGCGGCGTCGATTATTGCGGGGGTACAGACCCGGCCCATCCCCGCGCCGGACGGGGTCTTAAGCCCCGCCGCGCTCCGGCAGCGGCTTCGCCGGGCGGACCTTCACTTCCCCGCCACTTCCCTTATCTGCCTGGAGAACGCCCATTCCCTGGGAAGGGTGGTGTCTCCGGAAGCCATGGACGGGGTCCGGGCGGAGGCGGACGCCTGGGGGCTCCCGGTCCATCTGGACGGCGCCCGGATCTTCAACGCCGCAGCGGCCCTGGGGATCGGGGCCGGGGAAATCGCCGCCCGGGCGGACTCGGTGATGTGCTGCCTTTCCAAGGGACTCTGCGCCCCGGTGGGCTCCCTCCTGGCGGGTCCCCGGGATTTTGTAGAGGCCGCCCGGTATAAGAGAAAGATCATGGGCGGGGGGATGCGGCAGGCGGGGATCCTCGCCGCCGCGGGGATAATCGCCCTGCAGGAACAGACGGGCCGCCTGGCCGGGGATCATGACCGGGCTAAGGAACTGGCCCGGGGCCTGGGGAAAATCCCGGGGGTCTCGGTCAAGGCCGGCGAAGTAGACATCAACATGGTGTTCTTTTCCTTCCCTCCCGCGGAAAAACCGGAACGGGCGGCGCGGATCATGGACCTTTTTACCAAACGGAAGATCCGCATCAATCCCCCTGAACAGGGGCTCTTCAGGTTTGTCACCCATTACTGGATCGGCGATTCGGAGATAAAACAGATCCTGGAAGCATCCCAAGAGGCGTTTCAATGAATGTGTATGAATTTCGCAGACAACAGTTCTACGAGTGGATGGACAGGGAGGGGATAGCCCTGGTTATGTTCGAGGATACCGAAGGCCGGCGGGATCCCTCGCTGCGCTGGATGACCGGCCATCCCGGCGACGCCCTGCTTTTTCTATCCGCGGATCAACGTTCCATCCTGGTGCCCTGGGATATCAATATGGCGGACCTTTTGGCCAATGCGGACATGCTGATTCCCTATGCGGAATTCCAGCGCCAGCCCGTGGAGGCCCTTAGGGCCGCGGCCTATTACTTCAAAATTCCCCTGGGGTCCAGAATAGAGATTCCCCCGGTTACCCCCTATCCCCTGTTTTTAAAATATATTGAGGGGATTGCGGATTTTGATATCCTTTGCCAGGACGGAAGCGCCCATGCCAAGGCGGCGGAGCTGCGGGCCCTTAAGGACGGGGACGAACAAGACCTATACCGCAAGGCTTCGGCCATTACCAACGAAATTATTGAACTCCTGGAAAAAAAGGTCCGCGCCGGGGTACTCAAGACCGAAGTGGAGACCGCCCTTTTTATTGAGGCCGAAGGCCGGAAACGGGGCTGCGAAGGCATGGGCTTTGAAACCCTGGCCGCCGGGCCGGAACGGAGTTTCGGCATCCATGCCTTCCCCACCTATACCGGCGGGGCCTTTGCGACCCAGGGCCTGTCTATCCTGGACTTTGGCCTTAACTATTTCGGCTACACCACCGATGTAACCCTCACATTCGCCCGGGAACCGCTGTCGAAGCAGCAGGAAAAGATGCTTACCCTTACCGAGAAGGCCTACTATCTGGCCCTTTCCCTGGTAAAGGACGGCGCCTCCGCCAGGGATATAGCGGCGGCGGTGGATCGCTTTTTTTCCAAATCCCGAAAGGTCATGCCCCATGCCCTGGGGCATGGCATCGGTTTTGAGGCCCACGAGGAGCCCTTCCTGCGAAACCGGGCCGACAATGTCCGGATTCTTAAACCGGGGATGATCTTTACCCTGGAGCCGGGACTGTACGATCCCCTCCACGGCGGCTGCCGCCTGGAAAACGACATCCTCCTTACCGGCGCCGGCGCCGAGGTCCTTACCACCGCAAGAATAATACGGCTCTAAGAAGCGCCGGGCCTCCCCTTCCCCGGCCCGCCCCTATTCCCGCAGATGGGCCAGAAGGGTTTCGGCCTTCTGATCCGTCTCCGCCAGCAATTCGGCCTCGACCCCTTCAGGGGTCCGGTAACGGACGGAAAGTCTTGGCGGGTGGGGGCTTAGGATCTTCTTCCACCAGGATTTCTCTATCCGCAGTTCCACAGAAACCAGCCAGCCCTTGGGAATAAAGATGGTCTTTTCCTGCGGGGCTTCGCCGCCGGTCGTTATCCGGGAAATAGCATCGATCCAGCCTTCGTGGGGAAAATGGTGGAACCGGAAACCGCCGCCGGTGGCTATGAGGAGCCCCCAAAGGGGCGTCTCATAGGAGGCCCACCCGGAAATATACCGTCCCAGGGTAAAGGCCAGAACCTTCTCCCCGTACCGTTTTTCATAATCCCGCCAGAATTCCGCCGGATCCGTGTTTTTCTTAGCACCCATGGTTTACTGTAAACTCCAAAGCGCCCCTCTGTCCATCCCCGCCTTCCGCCCGGGCTGGGGAACCCAAGGGGCCCTTAAAGGGTATGTACCACCGCTTCCCAATGGGTATAATGGGGTATGCCAGTTTTTGATGTTTCCCCGGATTGGCTTATCCTTATACCTCCG
>JAISOR010000028.1 GCA_031275535.1 Treponema sp.
GGGTAAAAAAGCCCGATTGGGTGTCTAATGTTTGGCAAAGCCCCCCTAGACCGAACGTCCGAAACGACTCCAACCAGCTATTAAAAATATCGTATCAAAAAATCTAACTGTCAAGCCCCGGTCGCCCCCTTTACAATTTTTTCTTTATCTGTATAATTATCTTTTGAATTATGCGGAATGCCGTGGGTGTTGAAGCTCCCTGTAAGATAAACCTGCACCTTAGGGTAAAAGACCGGCGTTCCGACGGGTATCACGATCTGGAGAGCCTGTTTCTGGCCCTCGCCTTTGGGGATACCCTCCGTTTTGAGCTTCTTGAGGCTCCCGGCGGGGAAAAGCGGCCAGGGGAGGGTCTTTATCTGGATTGTACCGTTCCCCCCGGGGGGGCGCTCTCCCCGGAGGACCTTCCCCCGGAGCGGAATATTGTCCGGCGGGCGGTGTCCCTCTTCAGGGCCCGTACCGGCTTTGACAGGCCCCTGCGGGTCAGGCTGGAAAAACGGATCCCCCTGGGCGCGGGCCTTGGGGGCGGCTCCTCGGATGCGGCGTCTACCCTCCTGGCCTTGAATGAGCTTGCGGAAACGGCCCTTTCCGGGAACGCCCTGGAGGAAATGGCCGGAGCCCTGGGGAGCGACGTTCCCTTTTTTATCCGCGCCGTGGGAACCGGCGGGGCGGCCTTTGTATCCGGCCGGGGGGAACGGATCCGGTCCGTTCCGGGCCCCGGCGATATCGCCGTGGCGCTGGTTAATCCGGGCTTCCCCAGCGGCACCGCCGATGCCTTCCGCCTGCTGGATCGCCGGAGGGAGGACCGGGCCCGGGAAAGGGTGGAAACGGAGCGCCCCGGAGAAGGGGGGCTTTCTGAGGAAGGCCTAATCGCCGTTTTGCAGGAGGAGCCCTCGAAATGGCCCTATGGCAATGATTTTCTGCCGGTGTTTTTGGAAGCCGGTTCAGAAAGGGCCCGCAGGGCATACGGGGATATCTTAGGGGATTTAAAAGCCCTGGGCGCGGATTTTGCGGGCCTAAGCGGGGCGGGATCAACCTGTTTTGGGGTATTTATAGACAGAGGAGTGGCAAAGAGGGCGGTAAATTCGCTGAGAAAACGATGGAATTTTGTACTATTAACATTTCCTCTTGCGCGTTGGGGTGGTGCGGTATTAGAATATTATTAAAATAACCTGGACCGAAAAAGGAGAAGCGCCATGGAGATTACCGATATTAGGGTCCGCAAGGTGGCCGGTGAGGGAAAGTTAAAAGCATACGTAACGGTTACATTTGATGACTGCTTTGTCGTTCATAATGTAAAAATCATTGAAGGAAAGAGCGGCGTGTTTATTGCCATGCCGAGCAGGAAAACCAGGATTGGAGAGTACAAGGATGTGGCCCATCCTATCCACCCGGAATTCCGTGCTGAATTGCAGAAGAAAATCCTGGATCGATATGATTTTGGCAACGTACAGGATGATCCATCTGTTGAATTTTAGGTACATTGGGACGTAGGCAAGTGGTAAGCCACCGGGTTTTGGCTCCGGCATGCACAGGTTCGAACCCTGTCGTCCCAGATAAGGTTTGCGCCTTTAGATAGTGCAGGGTTCGAAGGGTTCAGCCCGCCGACCGGAGGGAGGATCAGGGACCATGGATGGTCCCGACAGGGCTGAACCCCGGCCCGAAGTGAACAAACAGGATGTTTGTGAACGAAGGGCGAACCCTGTCGTCCCAGATAAGGTTTGCGCCTTTAGATAATGCAGGGTTCGAAGGGTTCAGCCCGCCGACCAAGGGGAGAAAGATCCGGTCGTTCCGGATATCGCGTATCATAGGACACAGCCTAGCGTGTTTTAACAGGAGATAGTAATGAGTCAAGTAGTTTTTGCGGCCCGAAACAGGACCGATGCGGGATCAGGGGGAGCCCGCCGAATCAGGCGCGCCGGTCGTATTCCGGCGGTAGTATATGGCCGTTCCGGGAAGGCCCTGTCCATAGACCTCGACGCCCTGGAATTTGCCAATAATGTCAAGGGGATTTCCGAAAGTACCATCGTCAAAATAGAGATCGACGGGAAAACCCATGAGGCCTTTGTCAAAGATACCCAGCGGAATATCATGGACGGTTCTATCCTCCATGTTGACTTCTATGAGGTCGAAAGCAACGCCACCCTCCGGGCCAGGGTTTCGATCCATATCCAGGGGAATCCCATCGGCGTCCGGGAGGGAGGAATCCTGGAATCGCCCCTCCATGAAATAGAGGTGGAATGTCTGCCCAAGGATCTTCCGGAGCGGATCGATGTGGATATTTCCGATCTAAAGGTAAACCAGTCAATCCATGTCCGGGACCTGGCCCTGGGCGACGGGGTCCGCCTTATTTCCGGCGGCGACCAGGTGGTGGCGCTGGTGAAATTTGCCAAAGCCGAAACCGCCGCCGCCGAAGAAGAAGCGGCCCCGGAAACGGTGGAAACAAAGGAAACCAAGGAAGCCAAGTCTTAACAGCTTGTTGTGCCTGCGCCTAAAACCGTATGGACCGTTCTTTCCCCGGGGATGAACGGTCTTTTTTATGGAGCATATATGGGGACCCAAGGGCATCCTTTTGAGTTGACGGCGGCCCGCGGCCTGGGGAACTGGCCGGCGGGGACGGTGTTTCTTGCGGCCGTGTCCGGGGGGGCCGACTCCACCGCCATGCTCGCCGCCCTGTCCTCCCTGCGGCAGGAGCGGGGTTTTGTCCTCCATTGCCTCCACGTGGAACACGGGATCCGGCCCGGGGAAGAAAGCCGGGGGGATGCGGAGGCGGTGCGGGAACTCTGCGGGACCCTGGAGGTCCCCTGCCGGATCATTTCCATCGCGCCGGGCCGTATTGCCGGGGCCGCAAAAACCAGGGGCCTGGGGATAGAGGGCGCGGCCCGGCTCTACCGCCATGCGGCGTGGAACCGGGAAGCCCGCCGGCTCGGGGCGCAGAAGGTCCTGGTGGCCCATACCAGGGACGACCTTCTGGAGACCGTGCTTATGCGTTTCCTCCGGGGTTCCGGCCCCCGGGGACTGGCGGCCATGCCCCCCTGCCGGGGCAGGGTCCTCCGGCCCCTGCTTTCCCTTACCAGGGATGAGGTCCTCCGTTACCTGGCGGACCGGGGCATCCCCTACCGGACCGATTCCACCAATGGGGACATAGCCTATCTGCGTAACCGCATACGAAACAAACTTATCCCCTATCTGGACGAGCTCTTTCCCTCCTGGAAAAAAACGGTCCTGGCCCTGGCGGAAACCCAGGGCAGAACCGCGGATTTTCTTGAGGCGGAGGCGGCCCGGCGGGTACCCTGGCGGCCTTCTCCGGCGGGGGAATGGACCGTCCCCCGGGAAACGTTTTTTGCCCAGCCGGAAATAATCCGGGAAGAGGCCCTCTTTGCCATGGCGGATCGGCTCAAGAGGGAAGAGGCCGGGGCAAAAAAGGGCCCGGCCCCGGACCGGCAAATAAAGAACACCGCCCCGCCCCGGCGTTCCGGCCTAAGGCTCTTTACGGCGGGGAAAATTCCCGCGGCCGATTTGGGCATCCTGGGGGTCAGGATCCGGGGCGACGCCGTTATGGTTTCTCCCGGAAAAAGGCGGAATTGTACGGAAGGTT
>JAISOR010000043.1 GCA_031275535.1 Treponema sp.
CCTCCGCCGCCTTTACTCATTAGGCCGCCCTCGACCCACTTCACTCTCAACTCCTCACTCTTAACACTTTTAGTCCGCCGGAGCCCTATGCGTCGGATATCTTATAAATCCCCCCTTCCTCGGCGACCATGGATTCCTTTTTCAGTGCCTCCAGGACCCGGTAAAGATTTTCCTTTTCAATGCCGGTCCGCTTGTGCAGTTCCTCCGCGGCGGCCGGCCCCTGGGAAACAAGGGACCGGATCAGGCTGCCCCTAAGCTGCCGGAAGGAGCCCTCGAAGGGGCTTTGCCGGGTATAATGGGCGCTTCTTCTGTTCGGATTCGCCGTAATTTTCTTCAGCGCCGCCCCGTAATCCATAAGGGCCCAGTACCATTTCCGGGGATTCTCCCGATCCAGCGCCGATTCCAGGATGGGGAGTAGTTCCCCATCGGGCACCGCTTCCCGGCCCTGAAAAAAGAAGTGGATCACCGCGGCGCGGATATTGGTCTCGATAAACACCGAGGGATAGTTGTAGGCAAAACAGGCGATGGCCCCGGCGGTATAGCTGCCTATCCCCGGCAGGGGGAGGAGTTTATCCGGCCTGTCGGGAACCCTTCCGCCGTGTTCCGCCGCAATGACCGCCGCGCATTCCCTGATATACCGGGCCCGGCGGTTGTATCCAAGGCCGCTCCACTCCCGGAGGATCTCTTCCAAAGAGGCCTTCGCCAGATCCCCCGGGCCGGGCCACAGGCGCATCCAGCGCTCCCAATAGGGAATGACCCGGTCGGTCTGGGTCTGCTGGAGCATGAACTCGGAGACCAGGACCCCCCAGGGGCTGACCCCGGGGGCCCTCCAGGGAAAGACCCTTCCCGCTTTCCCGTAATTGGCGTAGATGAGGCTCCTAAATTCCCGGATCTTCATTATGGGGATCTTCCCAGGGCCCCGATGATCCGGCGGACAATTTCTTCGGGCCCGATCTCATCGGTATCGATAATAAGGTCCGCAAAGTCATAAGCGTCGTTATCAATATTATAAATTCTGATATACCGCTCCCGGTCCTGCTTGTCCCGCTCTTCCGTAAAGGCCGCTACTTCCTCGATGTCCCCCCCCTCGCGGTTCATGATCCTCCGCGCCCTGGTCAAAGGCCGGGCCCTGAGATAGACCTTGAGGTCCGCCTCGGGAAGCATCCAGATGGCCAGCCGGGAACCAAGCACACAGCCCCCGTCCTGCCGGGCCAGCAATACCTGACGGCGGTCCACTTCCCTGTCCCAGGCATCATCCCTGGCGGCCAGGGGAAGCACCTCCTCCAGACTCATCCCCCGTTCTTCCGCCAGGGTACGAAACGTAAAATTGATAAACCTAAGCCCCAGGGCCTCGGCCGTCAGTCTGCTTACCGTGGTATTCCCGCAGCCGCTTTTCCCCGAGATGGCTATCCGCCGGACTAAAGTCCGCCGGGCTAAAGTCCGCCCATTCCCCTTCACTCGATATTCCTCAACTGCTCCCTAATATTCTCCAGCGCGTCCTTCATATCCACCACCGCCCGGCTTACTTCCAGGATCGGCGTCTTGGACCCGATGGTATTGATCTCCCGGTTTATCTCCTGGCAGAGAAAGTCCAGTTTCTTTCCCGGACTCGGGTTGCGTTCCGTTTCGGCCCGGAATTCCGCCAGGTGGGATGAAAGCCGGGATATTTCCTCGGAGATGGTATACTTCATAAGCAGTACCGCCGTTTCCGCCAGGATGCGGTTCTCGTCAATGCCGTCCCCCAGAAGTTCCGCAAAACGGCTCCTCAGATTTTCCTGTATGGAGGCTTCCAGGGCCGGCCCGTGGGAGGCGACCATTGCCGCCGCGGATTCAATGGCGGCCAGGTGGGAAAGGATATCCGTTTCGGTATGTTTCCCCTCCCGGACCCGTTCCGCCTCGAACTTGTCCGCCGCTTCCTCCAGCAGGGGCCGGATAAGCTGCCGGTACCGGCCATCATCCCTTTTTTTTTCAATCTCCAGGACCCCTTCCAAGCCGATGAGTAAACCAAGGCCCGGCTTTTCATCGATCCCCAGGGTCGAGGCTAAATTCAAGACCGCCTCCTGGTAAAGCTCCGCCGCTTTCCGGTTCACGGATACGGAAATATCGGAGTTGTATTCCCTGATCCGGATGCCCGTTTCAATTTTTCCCCGCCGGAACCGGCTGCCCAGGAATTCCCGGATTTCCGGTTCCAGGGAGGAGAGATAGGGGGGAAGGTACGCATAGAGTTCAAGGAAGCGGCTGTTATAGCCTTTTATTTCCACCGAGAGAGAAAGGGCCTCATCCTGCCGTTCCAGATACGCATATCCGGTCATGCTTTTCAAGACGCGCCCCCGGCCCGGTAAGATTCCAGCAAAGCCCTGCCGAGTTTCCAGTTGTCCCCCGCGCCCATGGTGAGGAAAAGATCCCCCGGCCGGAGGAGGCCCTTAAGCAGATCCGCCGCGTCCGGAGCTTCCTCCGCATAGTATACCCCCTGCCGGAGTTCCCTGGTCTTCTCAAACAGGGTCTTCCCGGAAACCCCTCCCTGGCAGGACTCCCTGGCGGAGGCGTATATTTTATGCAGGATCACCAGATCCGCCTTTTCCAGGGACGCCGCGAATTGGTCCAGCAGCGCCGCGGTCCTGGTATAGGTATGGGACATAAAACTGAGGACGAGCCTGCGCTTGGGATAAAATTCCCTCAGTCCCTCCAGCGTACTTTTTATCGCGGTGGGATGGTGCCCGTAATCATCCATAAATAAAATCCCCCCCGCTTCGCCGAGAATTTCGGAACGCCGCCGGCTCCCCCGGAAATCCTCCAGGGCCTTCCTGACCCCTTCCCGCCGCTCATCATTCCATCCGCCGGCATATTCGTTTTTTACCAGCGAATCGGTCAAGGCCAGGGCCGCCACGGCGTCCAGGGCGCTGTGCCGCCCCGGTACCCTAAGCCGGAATTCTCCGGGGAAGCCTCCCACCCGCAGCTCTATCCGTTCATTCTCCGTGTTGAAGGACTCGATCCTGAATTTCCCCGCCGCATTAAACCCGTAGGGGATCAGGGAAATATCCCGGCCTTCCTTATAAATGGCCGCCGCTACCTCCACCGCCCCGGCGTCATCGGCGCAGTAAATAAGTTCTCCTCCCCGGGGAAGGCGCCGGACATATTCCAAAAAGGCGTCCCGTATGGACTGGTAGGTAGGGAAAAAATCCTGATGATCGCTTTCCACGCTGGTTAAAACAATACGCTGGGGATGGAACGCAAGAAAATGCCTGCGGTATTCGCAGGTTTCCGCCACAAGGTATTTGTTTCCCAGGTTGAGGGTAGACCGCCCGCCGAATCCGCCTACCGCGCTTCCCACCAG
>JAISOR010000048.1 GCA_031275535.1 Treponema sp.
GGGATTATCCTGGAGGGGGATTCGAGCCTGTCCTATGAACATATCAGGACCATCAATCCCCATATTGTGTATATTTCCCAGGTTCCCCAGGCCCTGGATTTCTTTGAGGATCATATCACCGTAACCCTGGATGGGGAAGAAAAGATAATATACGAAGGGACCCTATAGGGAAGAAAGGATACCAAGAAATTTCCTCACCGTACCGGTGAAATTCCCGTAACGTATCCCGGATAGAGAGTAAACGCCTTTGCCCCGGCTTTATATAGAATTGACAATATCTCCGGAGGAGCGTAAGCTTGAAATATGAATATTTCCACATATACGGTAAAACCGAAGCTTCCTAATTCCCTGAAACCCCTGGAAGAGATAGCCCGTAATCTCTGGCTTTCCTGGAATTTTGACGCGGTCCAACTTTTTATCCGCCTGGATTATGAAGTCTGGCTTCAATCTTTACAGAGTCCCGTCAGGACCCTGGGTATGGTCAGCCAGGAGCGGCTGGCGGAGGTTGCCAAGGATGATTCTTATCTGGCCGCCCTGACAGAGATATACTCCCGCTTCCAACGGTATAAAAAGGGGGAAACCTGGTACCGGGGAACAAAAAAGGATGTGGTGGCCTATTTTTCCATGGAATACGGCATGGATGTCTCTCTTCCCATATATTCCGGCGGCCTGGGGATGCTTTCGGGGGATCACATGAAGACCTCCTCCGACATGGGGCTGCCCCTGGTAGGGATAGGCCTCCTCTACCGGCAGGGTTATTTTAAACAGTACCTTAACGCCGATGGATTCCAGCAGGAAAGTTACCCGGAAAACGACTGGTACAATATGCCGGTGGAACGGAAGACCGATAAAAACGGCGAGCCCATAAAAATTTCCGTGGATTTAGCCGGGCGGGTTGCGGTGGCCCAGATTTGGGAAGTCAAGGTGGGCCGCAGCTCCCTCTATCTTCTGGATACTAATATTGAAGAAAACGCCCCGGATATCCGCAATGTCACCTCCGCCCTGTACGGCGGGGACAAGGAAACCCGGATACAGCAGGAGATCCTCCTGGGCATAGGGGGAATCCGGGCCCTGCGGGCCCTGGGGATCAACCCCGCGGCTACCCACATGAACGAGGGGCATTCCGCATTCCTGGGACTGGAACGGATCCGGGAAATCATGGCAGAGAAGAATTTCAACTTTGAAGAAGCCAGGGAAGTGGTGTGGCCCACTAATATTTTTACCACCCATACCCCGGTTCCCGCGGGGAATGAACGTTTTGATGTGGGACTGATGGAGAAATATTTCCGTTCCTGGACCCAGATTCTGGGCATATCCTGGAAGGACTTTTTGGGCCTTGGCCGGGAACGGCCCTTCGACGATCATGAAACCTACTGTATGACCGTCCTTGCCCTGAAGCTGGCGGCCTATTCCAACGGGGTCTCCAAACTACACGGGGTGGTTTCCCGGCAGATGTGGAAGGGCCTGTGGCCGGAACTTCCCCTGGACGAGGTCCCCATTGGACATGTTACCAACGGGGTGCATCCCCGGACCTGGGTTTCCAGTAATATGACGGATCTGCTGGATCGTTATTTTGGCCCCCATTTTGACGAGGAGCCCACGGATCTGGCCATCTGGGACCGGATGGACCGGATCTCCGATGAGGAGCTTTGGCGTACCCATGAACGGCGCCGGGAGCGGCTTGTGGCCTTTGCCCGGGACCGGATACGGCAGAATCTGAAACGGAACGGTGCGGTGGAACGCAGGATCCAGCAGGCCGAAGACGCCCTTTCTCCCTATGCCTTAACCATCGCCTTTGCCCGCCGTTTTGCCACCTATAAACGGGGGAACCTCCTGCTCCGGGACCCGGACCGGCTGCTCCGGCTTTTAAAGGACAATGACCGGCCCATCCAGCTTATATTCGCCGGGAAGGCCCATCCCATGGATATGCCCGGGAAGGAGCTGATCAAGGAAATTATCCACTTTGCGGAGCAGCATGACGTGGAGAGCCGCATCATCTTCCTGGAAAACTACGATATGACCATGGCCCATTACCTTACCAGCGGGGCCGATCTCTGGCTCAACACCCCCCGCCGTCCCCTGGAAGCCTCCGGCACCAGCGGCATGAAGGCCGCCATGAACGGGGTCCTTAACTGTTCGATCCTGGACGGCTGGTGGGATGAGGCCTATAACCCGGAAATCGGCTGGGCCATAGGCCAGGGGGAAGAATATGAGGATACCAAGCTCCAGGACGAGGTGGAAAGCAAGGCCCTCTACGACCTGCTGGAACGGGAGGTTATTCCCCTCTTCTATCAGCGGGGCCGGGACAGTCTTCCCCGGGAATGGATCAAACGCATGAAGAACTGTATGCGGGAGATAGGACAGTCCATGTCCAGCCATCGGATGCTCATGGATTATTCCAATAAATTTTACTTCCCCTCGTTAAAGAATTACCGCCGTATGGTTAAGGATGATTATGCGGAGGCAAAGTCCCTGGCATCCTACATGGCAAAGCTGCGTCAGGCCTGGGACACCCTGCGGATTGTAAAGCTGGAGTCCAACGCAAAGCCGGTCATGCAGCGGGGCGACTCCCTGACCGTTACGGCCTATATAGAATTGGGCGCCCTGTCGCCGGAGGAATTGCAGGTTGAACTGTACCAGGGTTCGATCTCCAATCAAAGCAGGGATATTGAACACGCCCGGCGGGTGGAGATGAAGGCCATAGGGCAGGAGGGAAACTGTTACCTGTATCAGGTACGGATAGAATGTTCCGATACGGGGTACCGGGGTCATACGGTACGGATCCTGCCGAAACACGATGCCCTGGTTCATCCCTACAGGACCGGTTTTATCAAGTGGGCTTAGTGCGGTAGATACATCCGGCGATTTAGTGTTTATCAGGCACTAGCGGCAATTCCAGCGGCGGGGATTGCCTTTGGAAGGGCCGCAGCGGTCGTTGCAACCCGCTTTAACAAAACAAGGATAGTGATATGTCTTCTTCTCTTTCCGCGGGGGGGGCCCGAGGGCAGTACCGTTATCTGGATCTGGTGATGGCCTTTTTTGTGGTTGTCCTGGTAGTCAGTAACGTTGCCTCCTCGGCAAAGATCGTGGACCTGGGGATTTCCCTCTTCGGGTTTCCCCTGGCCTTTGACGGCGGGACCCTTCTGTTCCCTGTTTCCTATGTGTTCGGAGACATTCTCACCGAGGTTTACGGCTTTAGGGCCTCCCGCCGGGTAATATGGACCGGCTTTGCGGCCCTGGCCATGGCGTCCCTGCTCTTCCTTGTCCTGCGGGTCCTCCCCGCCGACGCCGCCTGGGAGGCCTATGCCGGGAGCGCCGCCTATGACGCCATCCTGGGGGGGATGAGTACCGGGGGCATCGCCCTGGCAAGCCTGGCGGGATATTGGGTGGGGGAATTTGCCAATTCCATGATCCTCTCCCGGATGAAGGTCCTTACCCGGGGTAAATACCTCTGGGTAAGAACCATCGGGAGTACCCTGGTGGGGGAATTTCTGGACAGCCTGGTCTTTGTGCTTATCGCAAGCCTTACCGGGGTCTTTGGCTGGGAACTTTTTATCACCCTGGTGCTTACCAATTATATTTTCAAGTGCGCCGTTGAGATTATTATGACCCCCGGCACCTATCTGGCGGTCCGGGGCTTAAAAAAGGCCGAGGGGGTCGATACCTACGATGTGGGGGTCCGTTTTAATCCCTTTTC
This sequence comes from Treponema sp., assembly GCA_031275535.1. The sequence goes on from JAISOR010000048.1 coordinate 3,698, forward strand.
CCGGTCCATAATTGCCTGATACGTTTTTTCATCCAGGGGATAGAACTGTATCAGCACCATGGCCCCTATAAGAAAAAACGCGGGAAGGGGCCCTATGATGATCCGTATGGCCAGGATGGAAGAGGACGATTGTATGGCGTCGGCCACGTATCCCCCCAGGGAAAGGATGAACCCCGACAGAAACACCGCCAGGGATTGGCCCACCTTGGCAATAAAGGTCCATATACCGTAATAGGCCCCTTCCTTCCGTTCCCCGGTTTTAACCGCATCGTATTCGATAGCGTCCGGCGCCATGGCAAAGGGCGACACATAGCTGAATCCCACTCCCACGCCGGCGTATACCATCATGCCCAGGAAAAAACCGGGGTCCATCCTATGCCCTATGGCAAAGATGACCATACAGGCGCTGGACAGAACGGCAAAACAGATCTGGTAGGTCCGTTTCTTCCCAATCCGCTTTGAGACCAGCACCGAGATGGGGATACAGATCATGGCGGTAAGGAGCAGGATTATCATGGCCAGGGTGGTAAGCTCCTCCCGGTGGTAAATGTATTTGGTATAGTACACCAGAATACCCTGGAGGAAGGTAATGCCCATCAGGTGGAAGGCATAGGTTATAAGGAGCAGCAGGTAGGGCCGGTTTACAAAGACATCCTTATAGGTGGCAAAGAAACCCCTGGTGGGCAGATCCTCCCGGGAATGTTGTTTTTCCCTGGTCCCCAAAAAGGTAAGCAGGGTAGTAAGGGTTATGATTAAGCCAAGGATGAGCCCCAGGGCGGAGAATCCCATTTTTGCGTTGGGAAAGATCGCCACAATGGGCTGTACCGCCGCGGCGCCGATGATGGTTCCAAAAACAGCGCAGCCAAAACGATACCCGTTAAGGCTGGTCCGCTCGTGGTAATCATCGCTTAATTCCGGGGTCATGGATGAATAGGGGATATTGATAACCGTGCTGACCGTATTAAGGAGCATCAAGGCCAGGGCGGCCCAGACGGTCAGGACCAGGGGATTGTCGATCCCCGGCGAGGAAAAGAAGAACCACATGGTCAGGGCCATGGGAACAGCCCCGAACAGGAGATAGGGCCGCCGCCGGCCCCACCGGGACAGGGTCCTGTCCGAGATATACCCCATTACGGGGTCCGTTACGGCATCCCAAAACTTGCCCAACATTACCGCAATTCCCGCCAGGGC
>JAISOR010000075.1 GCA_031275535.1 Treponema sp.
ATACGGAAGGTTCTCTGCCTTGGTCAAGGAAACGAATCATCGGCTTTCGCATAACAGGATTCTCCTTTTTCATTGCGGATGCTCTACTATACCACGATCCCGCAAAAAGGCGCAAGGGAGGTAAAATGAAGAACCCCGCCGGGGCAAGGGGTGCGCTTTTAACGGTTCTCGCCAGGCCATTTTTTCGTTCAATTGTGGAATTATTGCTTTTTTCCTAAAAGGGGTAGAGATTTTATGCCGGATTGATGTAATCTTCTATTTATGGAGGCTATTATGTCGGATAATCCTTATCAAAGTCCGCAGACCGCTGCCGGGACGACGGCGCCCCTGGCGCCTTACGGAGGCCTTACGGAGACCATGGCATACTATCTAAGGGGGGCCGCTCCCTGGCTCCGGTTCCTGGGGATTATGGGTTTTATCGGATGCGGTGTCCTGGCGGTATTCGGCTTAATTGCACTGATAGCTATGCCCTCTCTTGTCTCGAAGATGGAAGAGATGGAAGAGATGGAAGTATGGGGCAGCCTTTTAAGTACGTCTGTCGGGGGCCTGTATATCGTTTTGGGGGTGATAGGATTTTTCCCCGCCCGCTTTATCTATTGTTTTGGGGAAAGGATCCGAAGCTTCCTCAGGAGTAACTCGGACCAGGAACTGGAACAGGCCTTTAAATACAACAGAGCCTTTTGGAAATTCTCCGGCATTATGACTATTATCTACCTTGCTATTATCCCTGTAATAATTGTGATCGGTATTATTGTGGGTATCAGTTCTTCTGTCTTTTAATGATCGGGTTTCGGCATACCGGTATCGATTCATCTATAGGGGTACAGACGCCGGAGGGGATAGAGTATATCCTCTACCCCGCGGGACTTCCCATCCGGGCCTGCGCCTATGCTATTGATGTCCTGTTCCAATGGGCCTTTATCAGCGCAGTCCTGATCATCCTCGCATCCCTGGAAGCGGTCTTCGGTATCTGGCTTATGCTGCTTATCCTTTTTGGGATCAACTGGTTCTACCATGTATTCTGCGAGATCCTGTTCAGAGGCCAAAGTCCGGGCAAACGGATCATGGGGCTCCGGGTGGTACAGGGCGACGGGTCCCCGGTTAATCCCGGCGCATCCTTGTTGAGGAATCTTCTGCGTTTTGCCGATACCTTTATGTTCCTCTACCTGATTGCCCTGATCGTTATTAGCGCAAGCCGGGGATTCCGGCGTATAGGGGACTGGGCAGCGGATACCCTGGTGGTATACACCGCCAATACCCAGGCTCCTGTCTGGCGGCCGGTGATGTTCCGGGAGGGGGGCGATAGTATCGCCCTGCCCCGCCCTTTGTCCTATGCGGAAAAACAGGCTATTCTTATGTTTGCCCGGCGCTGCCCCCTACTGGGCCCTGCCAGGGCGGATGAAATTGCCGAGGCCTATGCGGCGATGCTGAGGGACGCGGAAGACCAGGGTTCCCCCGCGGAATACCTCTTGGGAATCGCCCGCCGGATCAGCGGGGAGGCCCTGCCGCCCCGGGATGCGGCCCCCCAAAAGGCCCCCCTATGACCCAGCGGAATTTTATAGAACGCCGGCAGGCCCTCTGGAATAAATTCGAGGGGATCATCAATGGGGGGCCCAGGGCGCTCAAGGCCCAGGCCGCATGGTTTCCCCAGGGGTACCGGGAACTGACCCAGGACCTGAATACCGCCCGGGCCCACGGATTCGATCCTGCGGTCATTGAACGGCTGAACCACCTGGTCCTTGAGGGAAACCAATTACTCTATGGTCAGCGGTCCCTGTCTTTGAAACCCCTGGCGGATTTTATCCTCCGGGATTTTCCCCGGGCGGTCAGGGCCCATTGGAAGGGACTGGGAATAGCCCACCTGGTCTTTTACGGTTTGGCGTTCTTCTTTGCGGTCCTCTGTATCCGTTTCCCCAATCTGGTATATGAGCTGATGTCCGAAGAAGAGGCGGTGCAGTTGGAAATGATGTACGATCCCGAAAGCGCCCACTTCCTCAATCCCCGGGACGCCGGTTCCGATGCGGATATGTTCGGCTTCTACATTTACAACAATATCTCCATAGCCTTTAGAACCTTCGCAGGGGGCATCCTGGCGGGGTTCGGGAGCCTCCTCATCCTCTGTTCCAACGGGATCTTCCTGGGGATTGCGGCGGCCCATATCATCAACAAGGGTTTTGCCCAAACGTTCTTTCCCTTTATCATCGGCCACAGCGGTTTTGAACTTACCGCCATCATCCTCAGCGCCCAGGCGGGCCTGCTTTTGGGGTATCGCTTCATTATCCCCCATTCCCTCTCCCGGGGCGCGGCCCTCCGGAAGGCGGGGAAAACCGCCCTGCCCCTTATCTCGGGCAGTGTGCTGCTTTTGATCCTCGCCGCGGCCATCGAGGCCTTTTGGTCCTCCCGGCATCAGACGCCCCCCATGGTCCGGTACGGCGCCGGCCTTACCGGCTGGGTCCTGGTATACGCCTACTTCCTCTTTGCCGGCCGGATCTCTTTGCGGAAGCGGCGGACCGGCGGCGGGATGGACCGGGGGCGGACCCCATGACGCTCCCCCAGGGCGCCCTGGCTCTGCGGCGCAGAAGCGGCTGGGAGGCGGCGGATTCGGGGCTCCTCCTCTGGCGAAGCAACTGGCCCTGGTTTCTCCTCTTCTTTGCCCTTCCCCTGGGAGGCATCGCCCTGGGGCTGCGGCTCATCCTTCCGGCCCCTATGCGGCCCTGGGCTTACCTCATCATCTGGTGGCTTAAACCCCTCTTTGACCGTTCCATCCTCCACGTCACGGGGCTCCGTTTTTTCGAAAGCCAGGCCGGAGCGGCCCGGCTTTTCCGGGGCCTGGGGAAGAGCCTAATCCGGGGTTTAGCCGGAGACCTCCTCCGGCGCCGGTTCAGCCCCTGGCGGGCATCCCATATGCCGGTCCAGGTCCTGGAAAACCTCAGGGGCCGGCGGCTCAGGGATCGCCGGAAGGCCCTGATCCCCGGGGGGCTCAATTTCTGCGCCCTCCTTACCATCCTGGGCCTGGCTCTGGAGGCGGTACTCCTGATCGGGGAAATGGTTTTTTCCCTCATAATGGCCGAATTATTCAGGCCCGATCTTTTCCCGTCAATGATAGGGTCCTTTATGGACCTGGAGCCCCTCATCTTTGTTGCCTGCTGTTTTAACCTGGTACTGGTAGAAAGCCTCTATGTCTGTATGGGCTTCGGCCTCTACATCAACAGCCGGGTGGAGGCCGAAGGCTGGGACATCCAACTGCTCTTTCGGAATTTTACGGAGGCAAAAAAGGGGAAAAAACCGGGCCGGGGAGGGGCGCTGGTCCTTATCCTATGGATGATGGCCCTCCTGCCCCTAAGGGGATATGCCGAAACCGCGGCGCCCCAGGATGCCCAGGATACTACGGAGGGGGCCTTTGAGACCCTGCGGGAGATTCTCCAATCCCCGGATTTTGGGGGTGAAAAAGAAGGCTGGGGAATCAGATTCAAGGAAAAGAAGGACCCGCCGGACTTCCCCCAATTGACCCCTGCTCCCTGGCTGGAAAAGATAAAACTGGCCTTTGCGTATACCCTGCGGACCCTGGTTATCCTGAGCATCGCGGCTTTGGGGGTATTCTCCCTCCACCGCCTCTATAGCCTGGGGCGGGAGCGGGGCTGGGCTCCCATGAAAGGCCGGAATCCTGGGGAAAACAGATCCGGGCAAACCCCGGCTGGGATTCCCCCCGCCCGGAAGAACCCGGCCTCCCTCTTGGATCTGGCCCGGGACCTCCACTCCCAGGGCAGAATCCGGGAAGCCTGGGCAGCCTGCTTTGCGGGGGCCGCCGCGGCCTATACCCGGTACCGGGGCCTCTGCTTTCCCCCGGACGCCACGGAATATGAATGCCTGGCCCTGGTCCGCTCCTCGGGGAGTACCGGGGCCGGGGGCTTTGCGGAATTGGTTCTGTGCCGGATAGATCTGGCCTACCGGGGCCTTTCCCCGGAGGCGGGGGCTTTTGAGCGGGCCCTGGACTTCTGCCGTTCCCTGGATGGCCCGGAATCGGCGCCGGGGGGGGAGAAAGACCATGGATAAACGCCGTACCTTTGGGATCTGCGCCGCCGCCCTGGCTGTACTGGCGGTCCTGGCCTATACGCAGCTTGAAATATACCCCCGATCCCGGCCCCGTTTACCCTCAAGGGAGGCCCGGACCAACGAATACCTTGCCCTGGACCGCTGGCTTAGGGAAACGGGCCATCCTGTCCGAATCGAGCCCCGGGGGAACGCCGAAACCATTGTATCGGCCCCGGAGGGGATCGTCTTTCTCCAGGCCTCCCTTCTGGACTGGGGGGACATCACCTTCCGCCGGCTGGAACCCCGGCTTGAGGAGGGCCAAAGGCTCATCTTATGCCTGGATGAGCCCTGGTACGAAGAGGAGGATAGCAATCTCAGCGCCTTTCTTCTGGCCCTGGGGCTGCGGAGGGAAGAACTGCCGGATCTCGCCGCCCTCATCGAGGACCCCGCGCCGGAAAACGCCGGGGACGGGGCGGAGGTACCGGCGGAGGATTCCGGGACCTCCCGGGGGGACCCGCTAATGCCCGATTTTGACTACTATGTTATACTTAGCCTTACCGAAGAGCCGGAAACCCCCGGCGGGATGGTAACCATGGAGGATCCCCAGGGGCTAATCCGCCTGGCAACTATTCCCGTGGGCAAGGGCTCGGTAACCGTAACCGGGGCTCCCTACTTCATGCAAAACCTTTATATTGACAGGGAGGAGAACGCCCGGCTGTCCTGGGAGCTATGCGGCGCCGGGGACAGGGAAAACCGGGGGATCCTTTTTATCCGGGGCAGGAGGATGGTCCAAAGCCTCTGGGGGAACCTGGCGGAGCGGGGCAGCCTGGTCTGCCTTATCCTGCCGCTGCTGGTCCTGGCGGCCGCCGGCTTTTGGATGGCCATCCCCGTCTTTGGCCGGGTGCAAAAGGATGAGCCCCGGCCGGGGAAGCCCCTTAGGGAACGGTTCCTGGCGGAGGCGCGGTTCCTGAAAAAATACCGGGGTTTGGACCTCTATGCGGATATCTATATCCGGGAACTGCGGTCCCGCCTCCGGCAGCGGGGGTATGATGAAGATGAGATAGCCGGGCTTGTACCGCCCAAGCCCGGACCGGCTTTCCGGGATTTTGAAAAATTCCGGAAGGCCATAGAAACTATACCGGAGCGATTATGAAGAAGAAAATTACCTATACCCTCCAGTCCGCCGGACTGGTCCTTGATTCCATAAAAGAGGAGATCGGCAAGGCCTTTATCGGGCAGAAGAGCCTGGTGGAGCATACCCTGATTACCCTCATCGCGGGGGGACATATCCTGGTGGAGGGCGTACCGGGGCTGGGGAAAACCCTGCTGGTCCGCGCCATAGCGGCGGCCATTGGGGGGGACTCCAAACGGGTCCAGTTTACCCCGGATCTCATGCCCAGCGATATTACGGGCAGCATCATGCTGGATACCAGCGGCGCCTCGGGGGGGAATTTTATCACCAAAAAGGGGCCGGTCTTTACCCATCTCTTTATTGCCGATGAAATAAACCGGGCCCCGGCAAAAACCCAGGCCAGCCTTTTTGAGGCCATGCAGGAACTCCAGGTAAGCCTCGACGGGACGGCCCATGCCCTGCCCCGGCCCTTCATGGTGCTGGCCACCCAGAATCCCTTTGAGCATGAGGGTACCTATCCCCAGCCGGATGCCCAAAAGGACCGGTTCCTTATGAGGGTCCTGGCGGATTATCCCGGGGAGGAGGAAGAAAAGGCCATGGTAAGCCAGGTCCTCTCCGGGGTTACGGGGGCGGAACTTTCGGTTGCCGGGGTAAGGACCGTGATAGAGCCGGGGGAATTCATCGCCATCCAGGACCTGGCCTCCGCCGTCAGGGTAGATCCCTCGGTTATCGATTACGCCGTGCGCCTGGTTACCGCCACCCGCTCCGCCCCGGCCCTCAAGACCGGCGCCGGCCCCAGGGGCAGCCTGGCCCTGATCCGCTGCGCCCGGGCCAGGGCCTTGCTGCAAAACCGTGATTTTGTCCTTCCCGACGATATCAAGGCCCTGGCCCTGCCGGTACTGGCCCACCGGCTTACCCTTTCGGCGGAAAGCGAGCTGGAAGGGCTGGACGAAGGCCGGATCATGGCGGCCATCCTGGCCCGCACCGGGGCGCCCCGGACATGAAACCCGGTTATGGCCTTTTCTTCGCCGCCCTCCTCTGGCTCTTTTTGGGGGCCGCGGGCTTCTTTTCGGCCCCCCTTTCCCTCATCTGGTTCCTGGCGGGGCTCTGCGTCCTCCCCCTTATCATAGCAGACGCCCTGGTTCTGACCCTTCTCTCCTGCCGTTTTGAGGTCCGCCGGGAAATTGCCGAATCCCTGGCCCTGGGAGAAACCGTTCCGGTAACCCTTAGGATTCAAAAAAGCGGCCCCGGCCTTGTGCCGGCCGCGCTCCGGGTCTTCGATCTCTATCCCGATGGTATGGAGTGCCGGGCTTTTCCCCTTACTCCGGACCGGGGGCTTCTTAAAAAGGGCGGCGTCCTGGTATGTACCTATCCCCTGCGGCCCCTGGAACGGGGCCCCTGGGAATTTTCCGGCCCGGAGCTGCTTCTCAGTTCTCCCCTCCGTTTCTGGCAGCTTAAAAGGACCCAGGGCTGCGTCAGCCGGGGCCGGACCTATCCCAATTTCAGGAAACTGGCAAACCGGACGGGAACCGCGGACCTTAGGGGTATTCCGGAACGGAGCGGCCCTACCCCGCGGAAACGGGGGCAGGGGCTGGAATTTCAGAGCCTCCGGGAGTATCAGCCGGGAGACTCGGTAAAAGCCATAGACTGGCGGGCCACGGGCCGGCGGGGCAAGGTCATCATCCGGGAATACCAGGAGGAGCAGGATCAGCAGGTCTTGTTCCTCCTGGACTCGGGGTACCGGCTCCACCGGCGGGAGGGAGAGTTCATCCGGGGGGCCGCCCCGGAGGCTCCGCGCCTGCAGTTCGACAGCGCCCTGGAGGCGGCGCTGCTCCTGGCCTATACGGCCCTCAAACACGGGGACGCCGTGGCCGCGGGAACCTTTGGCCATGAGGAACGCTGGATTCCGCCCCATAAGGGGATGAGTACCCTCACGGAGCTTATGAACGGCCTCTACGATCTCAAGAGCGCCCCCGTGCCCTCTTCCCCCTTTTCCGCCCTGGAAAACGCCCTGGCCCGGCTAAACCGCCGGACCTTTATCATCCTTTTAAGCAACTTTCGGGAAGAGGATGGGGAGTCCCTCTCGTGGATCCTCCCCCGGATTGAACGGCGGCATCTGCTCCTCCTGGTGAGCCTCCGGGAGCTTGAGGCCGAAGCCCTGGCCCTCCGGCACCCCGCAAATAAGGAGGAAGCCCTGGAAACCGCCGCGGCCTTTGCCTACCTCGCTTCCCGGCGGCGGCTCTACAAAAGCTGGGAACATTCGGGGCTCCTCACCCTGGAAACATCCCCGGCGGATATTTCCGCCGCCCTGATAAACCGGTATTTGCAGATCAAGCGTTCGGGCCGCCTGTAAGGGCCGG
>JAISOR010000108.1 GCA_031275535.1 Treponema sp.
GCAAGGATGCCATTTTGGGGCAGCGCAAGGGATAGAGCGGAAATACCGCAGACCCCCGCCGCAGGCGGGGGTCGAGGAATTGCAGCGATAGCCCGGTCCCCGGCCCTGTGGGCCGGGGATGCGCCCGTCGCGAGGCGGCGTGTATAATGAAGTTCCTTACAGCACAAGACCGAAGGTCTTGATGCGCCCGTCGCGAGGCGGCGTCTGCAATAATTTCCTTGCAACACAGCCCCGAAGGGGCTGATGAGCCCAGATTAAGAGGGTTCCGGTGTAATGTCCCCTATGCGGGGCCTCCGCCGCTGCCGTTGACAGGGCCGTTGGGGGGGCTATAGACTCGTTTCCAGGGGTTGTTATTGGAGGACAGTATAACCATCGTTCTGGACAGCGGGGATCTGCTGTCCGGGGTATGCGGGGCAAACGACGGGAACCTCCGGGTGATGGAGGGGTCCCTGGGGGGGCGTATTGCCGCGCGGGGGAACGAGATTCGTCTGGAAGGGGCCGACGGGGTCTCCCGGGAACGGTTCAAGACCGCCATGGATCATCTTATCGCCGCCGTCAGGCAGGGGGATAACCCGTCCCCGGAATATGTGAGGGCCCTGGTAAGGGATTTTTCCGCCGCAAAGCCGGCCCCCCGGGACGGTCCGGCCATTAACGACGCCATGATCCAGATTCCCTACGGCTTTAACCGGGTTTTCCCTCGGAGCCGGAACCAGGGGCTCTATGTCCTGGGGATGCGGTCCTGCGATATTTGCTTTGGCATTGGGCCGGCGGGAACGGGGAAGACCTTTCTGGCTATCGCCGAGGCCCTGCATCTGGTCCTTTCCAAGAAAATGCGGAAACTGGTGCTTACCCGGCCGGTGGTGGAGGCGGGGGAGAGTCTGGGCTTTCTTCCCGGGGATCTGGCCCAGAAGATACATCCCTACCTGCGGCCCCTCTACGACTCCATGGAATCCCTGGTTCCCTACGAGGTGATCCACCGTATGGAGGAGAACCGGATTATCGAGATTGCCCCCCTGGCCTATATGCGGGGCCGCAGTCTTAACGACTGCGTGATTATCCTGGATGAGGCCCAGAATACCACCAGGGAGCAGATGAAGATGTTCCTTACCCGTATTGGGGAGGGGGCCCGGGCGGTGGTTACCGGCGATATTACCCAGGTGGATCTGCCGCGGCGGGAGGATTCCGGACTTCTCCACGCCGTTTCTATTCTTTCAGGCATCGAGGGGATCCATTTTTCTTTCCTCCACACCCAGGATGTGGTGCGCCATCCCCTGATCAGGAAGATTATCGCCGCCTACGAGGAGGGGGAACGGAATCCCCGGCTGACAAAGGGCCCGGACGCGGGACAATATTCCCATGGCGCACGCGGTCAAGGTTATCGTGAAAAAAAATTCTGAAAAAGCCTTAAGCCTTTCCCAAATCCTGCGGCGGATATTTAACCTTTCCGCCCTGAGCCCCCTTCCCGCCCTGATAAGCCTTCTTTCCTTCCTTCTGGTTTTCCTGGCGGCCCTGGGGAACCATGGGGGCGGGGGGGGTATTCAAAACCTTGAGGAAGGGCTGGTGGCGGACCGGGACATACAGGCGGAGGAAGACAGTTCCTATGTGGACCCGGAGGCCACCCTCCGCCAAATGGAAATTCAGGAGCGGCTGGTCTGCGCGGTGTTCCGTTTTTCCCAGGCGGCGGAGGAGGATGTCCTTTCCTCCTGGCGGCGTTTTACCGCCTTTGCCGCTTCCCTTTTCCGGGAGGGAAGTTCCCCGGAGCTTTTTACGCTGAAGGTCCAGGCGGAATTTCCGGGGAATTTTTCCAACCGGGTCCTGGGGCTCTATTTTAACGATCCTTCCAGGGACCGTTACGGGGAATACGGCGCGGCGGTTCTTCGCCGGGTCCTGGGGGCCGGGGTTTTCGCCCTGCCGGAGGGCGGGCTGGATCGTTACAACCGGGAGGCCGTGGAGGTGGTGTTCAATTCCGACGGCCACAGTGAATGGGAACGGGTGTCCTACCACAGCATCGTTACCATGGATAATTTGGCCGAGGCCCTGCGCTCCAGCGCGGAAAGTTCCCTGGACCAGTCGGCCTTTTCCCGGATTGCCCCGGAACTGGTGGGGCCCTTTGTGCGGGAAAATGTTTTTTTCTCCGAGGAGGATACCCGCCAGCGGCTCCAGGAGGTCCGGGACCGGGTGGAGCCGGTGATAAAGCATATCGAAAAGGGTAAGAAAATTATCAGGAAGGGTTTTGTTATCACCGAAGAAAACCTGCGGGATCTGCGGGCCCTGAATTTTTCCCCCTCCGGCGGGGACCCCGGGAACGTCCTGCATACGGCCCTCCTCTACCTTTTGCTGTACGGTATTCTGGTGTTTCTCTGCGGGGGGAAGATACTCCTGGAACGGGACCTTTCCGATTCCGAGATTTACCTGCTCTGCGCCCTTACCGTCCTGTACCTTGTGGCCTCGGATCTGTTAAAGAACCTGTCCCTTCCCCCGGAGATTCCCGTATCCCTGCTCCTCCCCAGCGCCCTTTTCGTGATGCTCCCGGCCCTGCTTGTTTCCTCCCGGATCTCCCTGGTCTTCGCCATCTTCCTGCCCCTGGCCGCGTTTACCGGGGGCGCTTTTGACGGCCATTCCCTGGTTTTTGCCACGGTTTCCGGGGTGGTGGCGACCTATTCCCTCCAGGGCGCGGAAAAACGGATGGATCTGGTCCGGGCGGGGCTTATCATCGCCGGGGTCAACGCCCTGATCATGGTGGCTGTTCTTTTGAACGGCCATGCCGGTCTTGCCGCCTATCCGCCCATGCTTTTTTGGGCGGCCTTTAACGGTATGGCCTCCGGGATGCTGGTGGTGGGGGTGCTGCCCCCCCTGGAACATGCCCTGAACGCGGTGACGGTTTTTCGGCTTATCGAGCTTTCCGATCTTAACAACCCCACTCTGAAGGCCCTGTTTACCGCCGCCTCCGGGACCTACAGCCATTCCATCATGGTGGCCAATCTGGCGGAGGCGGCCTGCCACGACATCGGGGCCAATTCCCTGTTGGCCCGGGTGGGGGCCTATTACCACGACATCGGTAAAATGGACAACCCCTCCTATTTTGTGGAAAATCAGACCGATTATAACCGCCATGATGATATTGCCCCCCGGCTTTCGGCCACAGTGATCCGCAGCCATGTAAAACTGGGGGTGGAACGGGCCCAGGCCCTGGGGCTGCCCCAGGCGGTGACGGATATTGTGGCCGAACACCACGGGAATTCGGTGATCACCTGGTTCTACAACAAAGCCCAGCAGCAGGAGGCCGCCGAGGGCAAGGGGGAGGTGAATATCGCTGATTTCAGCTACCCCGGAAGCCCCCCCCGGTCCAGGGAATCCGCGGTGGTCATGCTGGCGGACGTTACCGAAGCGGCGGTCCGGACCCTGCAGAAACCGACGGTCCCCAAAATGGAAAAATTTATCCAGGAACTCTTTGCCGCCAAGGTGGAACACGGACAGCTTGCCCAGTCGGAACTTACCTTCCGGGATCTGGAGACCATCAGGAAGGCCTTTGTCCGTGTCCTGGCCGGGTACTACCATTCCCGGATCGAATATCCCAAGGCCCCGGAAGCCCAGGAGCCAAAGGGCGAGGGGAAGCCCTCCGCCGGAGCCCAGGCCGGGGAAAAGCCCTCTCCCGGCGGCCGGGAATGAACCGGGTGGAGGTAGGGGCCCAGGAGCTTCCTTTACCGGCCTGGGCGGAACGATCCGGCGCTTTTGTTCTTACTGTCCTGGAAAAGCTGGGGAGGGACGGCTGGGATCTTTCGATCTGTTACTGCGGGGATTCATTTATCAAAACCCTTAATGCCCGCTACCGGAACCGGGACGAGGCCACGGATATTCTGTCCTTTCCCCAGGGGGAGGATTTTCCGTCTTCTTTGGCCCGTGAATACCGTCCGGCGGGGGATATTGTCATTTCCCTGGACAGCCTGGCGGAAAACGCCGGGTTTTTCGGCGTTTCCATGGACGAGGAGTTACGCCGTCTGTTAATTCATGGTATTCTTCACCTTGACGGCATGGACCACGAAACTAATGAAAAAACAGAACCGATGCTGCGCCTGCAGGAGGAAATATTGGATAATCTGGCGGGGGAGCGGATCATAGCATGAGTTCCACCAATTCAGGCCAGGGCAGGAGTTTTTTTGAACTGGGCAGGATCTTCAAAAAATCCCCCCCGGCGGAAAGTCCGGCGGGGGCGGAGGAAAGCGAAGAATCCCCCCCCCTTACCCGTAAAATTCTGGCGTCCCTCAATTCCGATCAGCGGGAAATGGTCCGGGGTATCGCGGACCTTTCGGATACCACCGTGAAGGAGGTCATGGTCCCCCGGACCGATACGGTGTTCCTTTCCGCCGGGGCTTCCCGGGACGAGCTGCTGGAACTGATGGCGGAAAGCGAACATTCCCGGTTCCCCGTGTACCGCGATACCATTGATAACGTGATCGGAATCCTCCACGTGAAGGATGTCCTGAGATCCCTGGTGAAAAACGAAATTTTTGACGCGGCAAAATTGCTGCGGAAACCTTTTTTTGTGCCGGAAAGCAAGCGGATCGACGGGCTCCTGCGGGAACTGCGCCGCCGCCGGGTTCATATCGCCGTGGTGGTAGACGAGTACGGCGGGGTTTCGGGGATTGTCTGCATGGAAGACATCATCGAGGAAATCGTGGGGGATATCCAGGATGAA
>JAISOR010000222.1 GCA_031275535.1 Treponema sp.
GATGAACCACTTTTCAGCAGAAAACATTCGTATCCAGCTTCACGGCAGACATCGTGTTCGATAGTATCACCCAGAAAAAGGGTATAACCATTTTGCGCGCAATTTTCTATAACGATCCGGACATCATCACTTTTTTTGAGATTTACAATACACAGTCTGGTACGGACAATTCTTTTTAATATTGATTCGTCATACTGATTAACGATATTTGAATAACCGACAATGGACAGCGGTTTGTTCTGTTCCATGGCGTAGGCTAGGGATTCAAGAAAATCGAAGGGGCTGGATTTGATTTCCACCACCGGTATGCCTATACCAGCTTGCTTAATAAGACGATAAGTACCGCCTCGGGAGATGATGACCCGGCAGCCGGCGTCAGCGTACTCTTGAGCAAGCTGAAGTCCCTCGGACAAATTCCCCAGCCGTACATCAATGGATTTGTATTGTTCCCCATCTTCGACGATACGCAGGGCTTCCTGATACATTTCCTCGTAGGGAGCGGCCAAAAGGATTTCCTTTTCCTGTTCAGGCAAATTCCAAACCCTCCGCTTATTCCTGACTCAACCGGTAAACCTCGGGTTTTGCCGGAGTGTCTAACCCTATTCGTAAATTTACTTAATTCTTTTTCTGTTGTCAATGCGACTGGATGGTTAAATAGGCCGCGTATTGTTTCCTATCAAATTCAAGCGGCTTATTAACAGGAATCTTAAAAAAAAAGAAAAAAATACCAGGGTTCTTAAAAACACCCTATACATCTCCCCCCCGGATTTTATTCTTCTTAGGGACAAGTAAAATTCAAAATATTTTGGAGGTTTTTATGAAACGTTTGGCAGTAATCCTTGGGCTGCTGGGTATTTTTACCGGCTTTGTAAGCGCTAAGGGTTCCGGCGAAGCTGCCGCTTCGGGGTTGACCGAGATTACCATGCAGATTTCCTGGGCCGAGGATTCCGGCCGGGGAAAGATAATCCGGGAGATCCTGGATGCCTTTGAGCAGGAGAACCCGGACATTAAGGTCCGGCTTTTAGGCGGGAACCAGACCAGTTCCCGGATATTGACCCTGGTCCTGTCCGGCCAGGCGCCGGAAATACTACAGGCAAATTACCAGAATGTCCGGGGCCAGGCCCGGGACGAGGTCTTCCAGGACATTGGCCGGGATTTTGCCGCCGAAGGACAGGCCTTTTATGCCCTCCCCTGGGAAATGGGCCGGGCCAACAAGGTCCAGTACGGGGTCCCCTGGATGGGCCATACTATCCAACTGGTGTATAACGAGGACCTCTTTGCCAAGGCGGGCCTTACCAGGGCGCCCAATACCTGGGATGAACTCTATGAGTACGCCAGGAAACTCACGGTAGACACCAACGGGGACGGAAAAATCGATCAATGGGGCATTGGCCTGGTGGGAAAACAGGATAACGACATCATCTGGACCGTGGATATGTTTATGTACCAGGGGGGAGCGGCGCTGGTAGATACCAGCGGCCCCCGGCCCCGGGTGGCCCTGAACAGCCCCCAGGGGAAACGGGCCCTGGAATACTACCTAAAACTGATAAAGGAATGCGCCCCCCCGGATTCGGGAAACAAAGCCGGCGGGGATGTGATGACCGATTTTCGGAACCAGGTGGTAGCCATGGAATTGCAGGGGCCCTGGGGGGTCACGGATATATGGAAGACCCGGCCCTTTAAGGTCAACGCGTCCAAGGTTCCCTCCGGCCCCGCGGGCCGTTTTGCGGACATCGGCCTGGAGTACCTGACAATTCCTACGGGGATCGAAAATGAAAAGCGGGCCGCCGCGGTCCGGGTAATCAAGTTTCTGGCGAGCCAAAAGGGGCAGGAGATGCTTATGAAGGGCGAATTAGGGGAGGACGGAAAGTATTATCCCTTCAGAATTCCCATCCGTAAAGACATGGCCAACACCCAATACTTTAAGGATAACCCCGTATTCCAGCCCTTTATCGACGGTTTTGAATTCCCCAGCATTTCCGCTCCGGTGGAAGCCTGGTACCAGGTACAGCAGGAGGTGTATAAGAGCGAACTTAACAAGCTGGTGGTAGGAAGCCAGACCATAGATGCCGCCCTGAGGGAGATTGAACGGCAGGGGAACGCCATCCTGTCCCGGTAGGCCGGGGAGAAAGTGTGAAGAGTGAAGTGATGAGGAGGGGGAAGAGGGTGAAAAGCGATTGTTCGGCTTATGTTTTTATCGCCCCGGCGATGATCATCCTTGCCCTTTTTCTGTTCTATCCCATGCTGTGGACCCTGGTGGCGAGCTTCCAGGATGTCCGGCCCATCAGGATGCGGACCGCGGGGTTTTTCGACCCCGTGGGGGACTGGACGGGCCTGGCCAACTATGCCGCGGTACTACAGGATAGTATGGTGCAGCGGGCCCTCCTGAACACCCTGCGCTTCGCCCTGTTCTTTGTTCCCACCACCCTGGCCGCCTCGGTGATCCTGGCGGTCCTCTTTGACCGGGAAGGACGGTGGATTGGTTTTTCCCGGTCGATATTCTTTCTTCCCTACGTTATTTCCGTGGTAAGCGCCAGCCTTATCTTTATGTCCCTCTTCGATGCCCGGCGGGGATTTGTGAATATTTTTCTGAATCTCTTCGGCATCGAGGGGCCTAATTGGCTTTCCAGCCCCGCCCTGGCCATGCCGGTGGTGGCCCTCATGTCCCTGTGGCGCCGGGTGGGGTACTTTATGCTGATCTACCTGGCGGGGCTTCAGAATATACCCGTGGAGCTTTACGAGGCGGGTTCCCTGGACGGCCTGGGGCCGGTGGGGGCCTTCCGGCATATTACCTGGCCCATGCTCAGGAAGATCAGCGCCGTGGTATTCATCCTCCTCCTGGTAAGCTGCCTCAACGTGTTCCAGGAAATCTTTGTCATGACCGGCGGCGGGCCGGGGAACAGCACGGTAACTATTTCTTTCCTTATATATAACATGGCCTTTGAGTATTCCCGCATAGGCCAGGCCGCGGCGGTTTCCTATCTTTTGTTCCTTATCATAATCGGCATTACCCTGGTCCAGGCCCGGCTCAACCGGCGTTCCACGGACTGGTAGGAGGAGCTATGAAAAACAGAACGGGTCCCCCAAAACAGTGGGGATTTATGGCGGTTCTTGTCTTTTTGACCATCCTCTTTGTCCTGCCCCTGTACTGGCTTGCCGCATCGAGTTTTATGAGTTCCCCGGAGATTACCGCCCTGAACCGGCCCTTGTTTCCCCCCAATTTTAAACTTGATAATTACCGCTTTGTTTTTGTGTTCCTCAAATTCCAAAGGACCTTTTTCAACTCGGTTTTTACCAGCGCCCTTACCACGGCGCTGATCCTTATCAGCGCCTCCATGGCGGGTTACGGCTTTGCGAAGAAACGGTTCCGGGGTTCCGGGCTCTGCATGGGGCTCTTGGTGGGCACCATGGCGATTCCCCCCACGGTGCTGCTCCTGCCCCTCTTCTTTGTGATCAACCGTATAGGGCTCTATGACAATCTCTGGGGGCTCATTCTTCCCTTTGGGGTCACCGTGTTTGGGGTCTATTTTATGCGCCAGTATATTTCGGACATCCCCAACGCCCTCCTGGAATCCGCCCGGATCGACGGCGCCCCGGAGGCTGCGGTGTTCCTCAAGATAGTGCTGCCCCTCCTGTCCCCGGCCCTGGTGAGTCTTGCCATCATCGAATTTGTAAACAACTGGAATTCCTTTACCATGCCCCTGGTATTGCTTAAAACCCCGGAGAAATACACCCTGCCCTTGATGCTGGGTTTTCTTTCCCAAAAGTCGGTGGAGATCGATTGGGGGCATGTGATGGCCGCCAACGTGCTCAGTATCCTGCCGGTATTTGTCATCTACGTGGTTTTACAGCGCTTCCTGGTCAAGGGCATTACCCAGGGGGCGATTAAGTGAAGTGAAATTCGGTGCCCGGCCCCCGACCCCCGCCCCTCTCCCCCCGCTCCGCATTCACTCCCCGAACCGCCCACTCCCCACTTCACTCCCCACTCTCCACACTCCACACTTTCTCCCCTCCCCACTCTTCATTTTTCATTTTTCATCCCCCC
>JAISOR010000229.1 GCA_031275535.1 Treponema sp.
AAGGCGGCGGGGGGAGGAAGTGTTGAGAGTGGGGAAGTGTGAAAGAGGGAGCGATCCTGGAGTCTCCGTCTAAGCTCCGCTGTTTCCTGATCTTTCTCCGCAAGCGCCTGGGCGAGCCGGATGTCCACAATGCCCTGTTTGTCCTTCTTCCACCGCCGCTTAAGGTATTGGCATTGTGGCGGAAAAAGGCTTTAATGGATTTATTCAAGACCCCGGCTTATTCTGTATAGGAGTATTATCGTGAATATCAAAGCATTGGAAAAAACGGCCCTTAGCATCCGGGCCCTTAGCATGGATGCGATACAAAAGGCCAATT
Source organism: Treponema sp. (assembly GCA_031275535.1). Next base: position 317 of record JAISOR010000229.1, read on the forward strand.
CCGGGCATCCCGGCCTTCCCCTGGGCGCCGCCGAATTGGGGGCCCTCTTGTACGGGGAACTGCTCCGCCACGATCCCTCGGCGCCTGAATGGGCGGATCGGGACCGCTTTGTCCTCTCCGCCGGCCATGGTTCCATGTTTCTCTATGCGGTACTGCATCTTTCGGGGTATCGGAGTCCCACCCTGGAGGATATCAAAAATTTCCGCCAAATCGGATCGCCCTGCGCGGGACATCCCGAATACGGACTTATCCCGGGAATTGAGACCACCACCGGCCCCCTGGGACAGGGAATCGCCACTGCCGTGGGCATGGCGGTGGCCGAATCCATGCTGGCCGCCCGGTTCAATACCAGGACCCGGAAAATCGTGGATCATTATACCTATGCCCTGGTAGGGGACGGCTGCCTCCAGGAAGGGGTGTCCGCGGAGGCAAGTTCCCTGGCGGGCCACCTGGGGCTGGGGAAACTCATCGCCTTCTACGATTCCAACAAGATCACCATCGACGGCAGCACGGACCTGGCCTTTACGGAAGATGTGGCCGGCCGTTACGAGGCCTACGGATGGCAGGTCCTGCGGGGTTCCATGTATGACTTTGAAGAAATAGCGGCCCTTACCGCCCGGGCAAAGGCCGAAGGGGGAAAGCCCAGCCTTATCATCTTAAAATCGATTATCGGAAAGGGTTCCCCCACGAAGCAGAATACCGCCGATGTCCACGGCGCGCCCCTGGGCCCTGAGGAAGTGGCGGCCGCTAAGAAAGCCCTGGGAATTCCCGGGGACTTTTATATAGCCCCCGAGGCGGCGGACTATTTTAAGACCAGGCAGGGGGAATGGAAGCGTATCCGGGAGGCATGGGAGGCCGAATTCGAGGCCTGGTCCGGGGAAAACCCGGACAAACGCCGGGAATGGGATGCTTTTTACGCCGGGAAGGCCCAGCCCGCGGCCCTGCCGGTTTTTGCCCCCGGGGACAAGATTGCCACCCGGACCGCCTCAAACAAGGTCCTGGCCGCCATAGCCGCGGCGAACCAAAACCTGGCCGGCGGTTCCGCGGACCTCCGGGGGCCTAATGCGGTGGCCATCCCCGAGGCCGGGGTTTACAGCGCCGCTACCCCCCAGGGCCGGTATATCCATTACGGCATCCGGGAATTCGCCATGGCCGCGGTCTCTAACGGCATCCTGCTCCACGGGGGCCTGCGGGCCTTCTGCGCTACCTTTATGGTCTTTGCGGATTACCTCCGCCCGGCCCTCCGGCTCTCCGCGCTGATGAAACAGGGGGTGATCTATGTGCTTACCCACGATTCTATCTTTGTGGGCGAGGATGGCCCCACCCATCAGCCCATTGAGCATCTGGCGAGCCTCCGGGCCATCCCCAATGTGCGGGTCCTCCGTCCCGCGGACGCGGAAGAGACCGCCGAAGCCTGGGCCATGGCCATGGAACGCACCGGCGGTCCCACGGTCCTTGCCCTGACCCGGCAGAACCTTCCGGTCTTTCCCAAGGCCGACCCGGACTGGAAAAACACCCTCCGCACCGGCGCCTATATTGCCTTGAAAAGCCAGGGCCTTCCCGATGTGGTGCTTATCGCCACCGGCTCCGAGGTGAGCCTGGCCCTGGAGGCGGCGCAGCTTGCGCGGCAAACAGCGCCGGGTAAGAAGGTGCAGGTTGTTTCCATGATCAGCCGGGAACTCTTTGAGTCCCAGTCCAAGGCCATTCAGGAGGCCCTTATCCCCCCCGGGGTCCGGACCGTATGCGCCGAAGCGGGGGTCCGCAGCGGCTGGGAACGCTGGGCTAAGCCGGAGGACATTTTTTCCATTGACCGGTTCGGGGAATCCGGCCCCGCCGCTAAGGTGGCGGCCCATCTGGGCTTTACCGCGGAGGCCCTGGCCGCGCTGTTATGAAGGTATCTCAAACACCCCTTCCAGGATGTGTTTAGGCTGATAGGGGAAGCGGGGGACGGCCTCCAGTTTGGTAACCCCCGAGAGGACCAGCACGGTTTCTATCTCCGCCTCCACCCCCGCCGCGATATCCGTATCCATCCGGTCGCCGATGATGGCCGTGTTTTCCCGCCGGGCATTGAGCCGCCGCAGGCCGTGGCGCATCATGAGCGGATTGGGTTTACCCACAAAGTAGGCCTTGGTGTTGGCCGCCAGTTCAATAGGAGCTACCAGGGAACCGCAGGCCGGAACAATGCCCCCTTCCACAGGGCCGTTCAGGTCCGGGTTGGTCCCGATAAGCCGGGCCCCTCCGTATATCAGCTTAACCGCCCGTTCCAGGGCTTCCAGACTATAGCCCCGGCCTTCGCCGACCACCACATAGTCGGGGTTTACGTTGTTCATGGTGAACCCCGCATCATAGAGGGCCTGGATCAGCCCCGGCTCGCCGATTACATACACGGACCCGCCGGGATGCTGGGAAGACAGAAAACTTGCGGTCGCTAAAGCGCTGGTATAGAAATGTTCCGGGTCCACCATGATTCCCAGCCGGGCAAG
>JAISOR010000273.1 GCA_031275535.1 Treponema sp.
GCGTCCCTCTGCGGTTTCCCCCTGGAGGTCGAAGCCCCGCTGCCGGACTATTTTCTGGCCTTCATCGCGGATTTTTAGGGGAAAAAGCGGATCCTGGGGTATATTCGGTCTTTTGGTAGAAAAAAACCCCTTTTTTGTTACCCTATCCATACAACATGGGTTTGTTTATAGATGAATTTTGTTGAATAAAACAGATATTTCCTATATCATATTGCTAGAGAGCAAGGTGTACTCCAGGGCGCTTGGATTTAAGCGAATTCTGAAAAGGGTTCATTTTTCTCTAGTTTTTTCAGCGAGGTTAAAAAAATGTTGGACATCGGTCCCATCCATCGTACCGAATACGAGATAGACGCCGACCGATCCGAACCTGTTGTCATTGCCGAAGCGCCCGGCCGGATCCACTACCTGGGTGAGCATGGTGAGCCAAAGGCCGGATTATTCCTCTCGTCCGCCATCGATAGGTATATGCGTATTGCCGTGAGCCTGAGGAAGGATAATTCTATTCGCTTTTATGCGGCGGATCTGGGGGAACGGAAGCGGACTACCCTGGTTAATCTTAAATATAAGCGGGAAGACCGGTGGGCAAATTATATTAAGGTCGCGGTCCATGTATTTGCCGAATTGGGCTATCCCGTTAAGGGGCTTAATTTTACCCTTATGGGGAATGTCCCCCAGCAGATAGGGCTGGCGTCTTCTTCCGCCATAGAGGTGGCCGCCGCTATGGCCCTTAAAGGTTTTTTTCAATCGAATATACACGATAAGGAACTTCTAAGCCGCCTTTCCGCGGCCCAGACGCTCTTTTTTGGAAAAAACACCAACCCCGTGGATTACCTTATCGCCATGACCGCCCGGAAGGACCATTTTCTTGTGGTGGACGAGACTTCCATGGAGACAACCCGTATCAAGTCCCCCCTTTCTAAGTATAAAATTCTGGTTATGGACTCCCGGGTCCCCCGGTTTGGGGTGGAGGATGAGCTTAAACAGCGGCGGCAGGATATAAAAAAGGGGCTCAACCTCCTTTCCCACAAAAAAGAGGGGGCCAGCTTCAGGGATTATGCGGCCACCGATCTCGTGGAATCCATGGGGGATTTGCCCGAGGAGATCCGGCGGCGGTGTATGCATATTGTCCGGGAACTGCGGCGGGTCTACGACGCCGAGGACGCCCTTAGGCATCAGGATTTTCAGCTCCTCTCTAAGACGATTCTCCATTCCCACGAAAGTCTGCGGGATCTGTATGAAGTTTCCTGCCCGGAAATAGACTGGCTGGTAAAACGGGCCCAGGAGATCACCGGGGTTCTGGGGGCCCGCATGACCGGCCAGGGCTTTGGGGGCTGTACCTACACGATTATTACCGAGAATGCTATCGATGAATACCGCCGCCGGTTTGAGGATTATGAGCGGATCTTTGGGTTTCATCCCCTGATCTACGATATCCGGCCCGCGGCGGCGGCGCGGATAATAGAGGGTCCATGAATATACTGTTGACCAATGACGACGGCATAGGGTGTGAGGGCTTGCTTAAACTTGCCGAGGCCCTGCGGGGCCGGGGGGGGTATACTATTTACGTTATTGCCCCGGAAGGAGACCGTTCCGGGGTTTCCCATTCCATATCCCTACGGGAACCTGTCCGGATCAGGGAATACGCTGAAAACACCTGGACCTGCTCGGGGACTCCCGCGGATTGCGTCATGGTGGCCCTTCTGGGCGGGCTCCCGCTTATCCCGGACCTGGTGGTCGCGGGGATCAATGCGGGGCCCAACCTGGGAACCGATATCATTTATTCCGGCACCGCCGCCGCAGCCCGTCAGGCGGCGCTCCACCATATCCCCGCCATAGCCCTTTCTTTAGTACACCTGGGGGGCGCCTTCTTTTGGGATCCGGCGGTGGCCTTTGTCCTTGAAGGGCTCGAGGACATGATGGCCCTATGGACAAGGGATACCTTTCTCAATGTGAATATTCCCAACAGCTCCCAACTGTCCCTGGATACGGCTATTACCCATCCTTCCCGGCGGCAGTATAATGATCGGCTGGCGGTTTTTGAAGCGCCGGACGGGCATAGGTATTTTTTTATTGAAGGGGGATCTATCGTAACCGAAGGGGAGCCCGGCTCCGATTGGGAGGCGGTTTCCCGGAATCAGGTATCGATCAGCCCTGTTTTTATCCATCCCGTGACGGGACAGGATAGGGCTAAGGGGTAGGATGCTATGGCGGGAGTTTCCGGATCCGGCAAGTCCCAGGGATCGGGTAGATCCCAGGGATCGGGCGTGTCTCTTCAGGAAGGAATACGGCTTTTTCGCTTGAAACGCTGGGAACCGGCCCTGCAGGAACTGCTGCAGGTGGATACGGAAGATTTTGACGCCGGGGAAAATGCCGAACTCGCCTATTTTCTGGGACTTTGTTATACCAAATTAGAACGGTATGATGAGGCCCTGCTCTATTTGGAACAGGTCGTAACCGCCGGCCAGGATCCCCTGCGGGTATATCAATGCCGGATGGCCCTGGCCTATATTTATGTTATTACCCGGCGGGCAAAACTGGCGGAATTTGAGTTGAAACGCCTCTTGGATAAGGGCTTTGAGTCGGTGCAGATCTATACCACCCTGGCCTATGCGGCCTGGTGTCAGAAGCAGTATAAACAGGCCGTTGAGCTCTATGAGCAGGCCCTGGAACTGGATAAAGAAAACGCCACCGCCATGAACGGCCTGGGCTATGTTCTGGTAGACGCCAACATAGATATTCAGCGGGGGCTGCGGTTCTGCCGTAAAGCGGTGGACCATAAGCCGCAAAGCGCCGCCTATCTCGATTCCCTGGGCTGGGCGTATTTTAAAAACGGTGAAGTCCAGGAAGCCCGGGTATGGCTGCGCCGGGCCCTGGATATGGCGCCCCATCAATCAGAAATTCGAAACCACATGCGGGTTGTCGTGGGGGAGACCTCATGAAAGGAACCCCGCTTATCCGGCCTTCCCGGGAAAAGGCCCCCCCGGTCCGCTGGTTCCTTTTAGGGTGGCTCCTTATCCTGCCCCTGGCCCTTGAGGCCCAGCAGGGGGCCGGCCTTTCCGGGGGAACGGATCGGGACGCCCTGGCCGCCCGGGAAGAATTCCGGGTGGGGGTCCAGGCGTATAACCGCTATGCCTTTAACGAGGCGATCCTGTCCTTTGAGCGGGCCCTGTCCTTCCGCCCCGGGGAGCCCCTTATCCTGGACTGGCTGGGCCGTTCCTATTACCGGTCCGGCCTTGAGGATACCGCCCTGCGCCAATGGCAGTCCGCCGCCGATATCTATGGCCCCTCCGCGGCGGAAACCCTGGTCCTTGTCAGCCGCATCGAAACCGTCAGAAACCGGCGCAGCCTCTTCCCCGCCATGGATGATGACATCCGGTACGTGGAGGCGGGCCGTTTCCCCGGCCGGTATAACGACATCCGGATATTCCGGCAACCCACGGCGGTATTGCCCCTGGAGGACGGTTCCTCCTGGGTGGTGGCCTATGGCAGCAATGAGATTGTCCGCATCGACGTAAACGGCATTGTCCGCCAGAGGCAGCGGGGACCCTTGAATGGTTTTGACCGGCCCTATGATTTAGCCAGGGGTAAGGACGGCAGGCTCTACCTTTCGGAATACCGGGGCGGCCGGGTCAGCATCCTCAACAGCCAGGGGGAATGGCAGTCCTATATCGGTTCCAAAGGACGGGGGGATGGGATGTTCGTGGGTCCCCAGAACCTTACCATTGATGAGGAGGGCTACCTCTACGTGGTGGATTACGGGAACCGGCGGATCTCCAAATTTGATCCCGACGGGACCTTTGTCCTTTCCTTTGGAAACAGGAGCGCCGGTTTCCGGGGTTTCCTTTCCCCCACGGGCATCGCCGCCAGGGATGGCCGGGTCTATATAGCCGACAACGCGGCGCGGCAGATCTACAGCTTTGACCGGAACGGGACCTATCTTGGCGTCCTGATCCGGGAGGGCCTTACGGGACCGGAAAGCCTGGCCTTTTTCCCCGACGGCCGGCTCCTGGCGGCGGACACCAACCGGCTTCTTATCATCGACCCCGATTCCGCCCTTATCCGCGACTTGGGGTCCGCGGGAAATTCCCGGGTCCGCATCGTGGGGGCCGGGATGGATCGGAACGGCAATATCCTGGCGGCCAATTTTGAGGGGGATGAGGTTTCGGTCCTGACCCCCCTGGACGATATGGCGGCGGGGCTCTTTGTGCAGATAGACCGGGTAGTGGCGGATAATTTCCCCCTGGTTACCCTGGAATTGCAGGTCCAGGACCGGCGGCGCCGGCCGGTCGTCGGCCTGGATGCCCGGACTTTTGTCCTTAGCGAGGAAGGCCGCACCGTGGGGGAGCAAAATTTCCTGTCCGCGGGCTACCGGTCGGAGACCGCGGATCTGGCGATTTTAGTGGAGCGGTCCCCCCGTACCGCCTCCCTGGGCACGGATCTGGAGGCGGCGATACGGGATATTCAGGCCGCCGGGAACCGCGTGGTATCCCTTGTTTCCGCCGGGGAACAGCCCGTCCGGGAACGGATCGACGGGGCCAACCCGGCGGGCGCCCTGGCCGCCGCTGCCAGGGGCGGCCAGGGCGCGTATAGCCCCCGCTGGCGTTTTGACCTGGGGCTGCGCCTGGCGGCCACGGACCTGCTGGCGGGGTCGAAAAAACGGGGGCTCGTGTTTGTCAGCGGGGGCGCCCTGGGAGAACTGGCCTTTGAACAGTACGGCCTTTCGGCCCTGGCGGCCTACCTGGCC
>JAISOR010000308.1 GCA_031275535.1 Treponema sp.
CCCATGGCCGCGTCCAGGTCTATCACCGCCACTTCCCCGTAACGGTCGAATTCCCCTGCCAGTTCCGGGGCGTTATCCCGCTCCAGCACCAGTTCCGCCCCCTGTCTGAGCTGAACCACCTTTCCACCCTGCAGATCTATCGAAGCGACTACCATCGGACTACCACCCCCTTGGATTCGGCGTATTGTTTTATCGCCCGGATCGTGGTTTTCCCGAAATGGAGCAGGGAAGCCACCAGGGCGGCGTCGGCGTTGCCCCAGTGGTCATGTACCGGGTCCGGGGGCAAAAGGACGCCGGCGATCTGGTCCAGGGTCCCCGCGCCCCCCGAGGCGATCACCGGCACCCCCACGGCATCCAGAACCGCCCGGGTCAGTTCCAGGTCATACCCCGCGCCGGTCCCGTCGGCGTCGATGGAGTTGAGGAGGATCTCCCCGGCCCCCAACTCCACGGCCCGCCGGGCCCACTCCACCGCGTCCAGGCCCGTATCCTTCCTGCCCCCGTGGGAGAAGGCGTGCCAGACCGGCCCCTCCTCCCCGGCGATCCCGCTCCGGGAGGCCGCCCGCTTGGCGTCTATCGAAAGGACCACGCACTGGCTCCCGTAGGCCCGGGCCATGGCGGACAGGAGGCCGGGGTTTTGCAGGGCCGAGGTGCAGACCGAAACCTTGTCCGCCCCGGCGTTCATGGCGTCCCGCATATCCTCCACCGACCGGATCCCCCCGCCCACGCAGAGGGGGATGAACACCTCCGCCGCCACCCGCCGGACCACCTCCAGCAGGGTAGCGCGGCTCTTGTAGGAGGCGCCGATATCCAGGAAGGCGAGTTCATCCGCCCCATCGTCATTGTAGCGCCGGGCCAGTTCCACCGGGTCCCCGGCATCCTGGATGCCCTTGAATTTGACCCCCTTTACCACCCGGCCGTCGTCCACGTCCAGGCAGGGGATGATCCGTTTAGCCAGCATAAAGCCTCCCGTTTTATTCAGAAGGGGGGGCGGTTTCCGGACCTGATCCCGAAACGGTCCCCCCCTCGTCCGCCCCCCCACCGCTCCGGCCGTGCCTGCCCGCAGGCACGGCCTCCGCTACCCCCCACCGGAGCTTATCGGGCCTGTTCAGGCCCCGCCGGGTGGTGCCAGGCACCGTTTTCCGCAGGGCAGCGCATCCCCCGTTCACAGGCATCTTCCCCCATCGAAGGCGGCTGTTTTTTGCCTTTCCGGCCATGCCGCGGGGGAGCGGGAATTCCCCCCGTGAGCGGTTCTGGAATTCTTCGCCGGCGGAGACCGGTTCCCGGGCTCCGCCGGCGAATTCTACAGGTTAGCGAACGGGGGGAATTCCCGCTCCCCCGCGGGCCTTGCGGGTAAGGCAAAAAACAAACGGGGGGGAGTGGAAGCCCTCCGGGCTGGAACGAGGGGGGGGCGGGCGGCAAAGCCCCCTTCCGGGGCTGAGGTCCGGAAACAGCCCCCCCCCAAGGATTCCCTCATCCCCGCTCCCGGAGTCCCGCGGCCCAGTTTTTCAGCAGTTCCAGCCCCAGGGTCCCGGATTTTTCCGGGTGAAACTGAACCGCCGCCAGGGCGCCCCGTTCCACCGCGGAACAGTACCTGAGGGAGTATTCCGCCTCGGCGGCCACGACGCCCTCATCGACGGGGGCGGCGTAATAGGAATGGATATAGTAGTAAAAGGCATGGGCGGGGAGCCCCCGGAACAGCCGGGGATTCCCCGCGGTCTCGGTGCGGTTCCAGCCTATCTGGGGGACCTTGCGGCCGGGGAAGCGTTTGACCGTGCCTGGCACCACTCCCAGGCCGTGCACGGGCTGTCCATTTACCGGGGGGGCCTCCTCGGATTGGTCAAAGAGGAGCTGGAGGCCGATGCAGATCCCCAAAAAGGGCTTGTCCGCCTGGATCCACCCCCGGATTGCCCCGTCGTACCCGGATTTTTCCAGGCTTGCCATGGCCGTGGCAAAGTGGCCGTCCCCGGGAAAGATGATCCCCTCGTAGGGGGGAGCCCCGGGGCCCCCGCCGGGACCGGCCAGTTCTTCGGGGCCCCGGACAAAGCGGGCGGGAAGGCCCAGCCGCGTGAGGGCGTTCATCACCGAACCGAGGTTCCCCGCCCCGTAATCCACCACGCCGATCACGCCAGGGTCCTCGGATCCGGGGAACCGGGGTTTTCCAGCAGGCCCTTGGTGGAAGGGATGCTGTCCGCCGCCCGGGGGTCGATCCCGCAGGCATCCCGGAGGGCCCGGGCCGCGGCCTTGAAGAGGGCTTCGATCTTGTGGTGATCGCTCCGGCCCCGGAGTATGTCCAGGTGCAGGGTGATCCCCGCGTTTTGGGTAAAAGCCTCCCAAAAATCCTCCACCGTGTCCACCTGGAATGAGGCTGTCCCGGACACGAGGGGTATGGCCGAAAGCTCCCCCCGGAAGACCAGGAAGGCCCGGCCGGAGAGGTCCACGGCGGCCCGGGCCAGGGTCTCGTCCATGGGGAAGAGGCAGCTTCCGGCCCGGCGGACCCCCCGCTTGTCCCCCAGGGCCCGGGCAAGGCAGCCGCCCAGGACTATCCCGGTGTCCTCCATCATGTGATGCTGATCCACCTCCAGATCCCCCGCGGCCCGGATGTCCAGGTCGAAGAGGCTGTGCCGGGCAAAGGTGGTTAACATATGGGCCATAAACCCGATGGGGTAGTCCAGCTTCGCCTCCCCCCGGCCGTCCAGATTCAACCGGATCCAAAGCTCCGTTTCCTTTGTTTTCCTGGTGATTTCCCCGGTTCTTTCCATGACCGCTCCTTACAGTACCACCTTTCGCAGATCGTATTCCACAATATCCCCGGCGCCCAGTTTTTTCAACCGGGGGATCAGATCGGGGATATCGCTTTTTTTTACGGCGATCTTCACCGCGTACCCCTCGTCGCCGTAGAGGGGCGCCACCGTGGGGCTCCGCATGGCGGGGAGCCCGGAGACGAGCCCGGCAAAGCGGCTTTTTGCCACGTTCATCTCCAGCAGCACCCGCTCCCGGCCGTCGAGGACCGCCTTAAACAGCATGGCCAGTTCCTCTATCCTGCCCCTTTTTTCCTTGTCCGCCAGGGCCGCCCGGGAAGCCACGAAGCGGGTGGAAGATTCCAGGAGGGTGGCGATGATCCGCAGGCCGTTGTCCTTGAGGGTCTGCCCCGAAGCGGTGTTGTCGATGATCATGTCCGCGTCATCCGGGGGAAAGACCTCGGTGGCCCCGTAGGTCCGGAGGATCCGGAATTGGTATCCCGATTGTTTAAGCCACTCCTCCGCCAGGTTGACGTATTCGGTGGCCGCCACGATCCGTTGCTTTTTCAGCTCCCCCTCTTCCAGCCCCGCGGGAATCGCCGCCACCACCCGGACCCGGTCAAAGCCGAGGTCCAGGATCTCCTCCACACCGGCCCCGCTTTCCCGGATCCAGTCCAGGCCGGTGAACCCCGCGTCGTGGCTCCCCAATTCCAGCAGCTCCCCCACGTTCTGGGGTTTCATGATCTTCCCGTCCAGCCAGTCCGCCCCAATGACCGGCCGGTAGGTCCGGTCCGCCAGGGATATGGGGAACCCCGCCTCCTCAAAAAGCCGGGAAATATTGTCGAAAATCCGGCCCTTGGGAATCAAAATTCGCAGCTTCTCCATAACACACTCCCAAAAAAAGCCGCAGACCCGGAAGCTGGTTCCGAGTCTGCGGCTCAATTACCGCGCCACACGCCGGATCCGGGGAGCCTGCTACACAGGTGGAATTTTCGCATATTCCCGCAAAAATTCCCGGTTATCGGGGCTCGTTACGCTCCCCTCAAAGCGTATCCCTGATAATGACGGCAGCCGAAGATCCGGTTCATGGGTTTAGTATACCGGGAGCGAGAAAAAGAGTCAACTCGGGGCACGCGTTTGCTTTTTGCCTTATCCGCGAAGCCCGCGGGGGAGGGGAAATTCCCCCCGTTCGCTCACCTGTAGAGTCCGCCTCCGGAGCCCGGGAACCTCCGGTTCCTTAGCAGTTTGTTGCGCTTCAGCGCAAAATCGTATAAAAATTCACAAGTGCAACAGGCTCCTAGGTCTCCTCCGGCGGGGAATTCCAGAAGCGCTCAGGGGGAAATTTCCCCTCCCCCGCGGTATGGTCAGGAAGGCAAAAAGCAAACGTGCCTTCGGTGGGGAAGAGGCCGGCGAGGGCCGGGTCCTCGGCACTACAGGGAGGAAATTCCAGAGCCGTGATCCGGGGGAATTTCCGCTCCCCCGCGGGCTTTGCGGGTAAGGCTCAAAAAGCAAACGCCCATGGGTCAGTACGCCTATTTTTTTTTGGCGGATGAATCATACCATTCAATCCAGTCTTTAGCCATTTCATCAAGGAGTCCGACATGGCCGGCTTTTATTGGATAAACACCGGTAATATGTTTTAAGGCGTTAAATAACTGACAGGGTTTTTTTCTTAACTGGTTAATCATGTCCGGAACCGCCTTCCATCCCATCGCTATTATCGCTTTATAATTGGCATTCTCAAACATATCGGATGAAGACATCGAAGCTGTTTCGGCTTCCCATTTTTGATAATAGTTTTGAAAAGTATCGGTAACTGAATCTAACGTCGCGCTCTTGGCGGGTTTCTCCTTATCAAGCGCTTTTTCCTCAGAAAGCCCCTTGCATTTATAGGATTTTACCAGATTGCCTTTATTATCATATTTTTGGACCATGTCCGGAAATAATGGTTGGGTAAACGAGACTTTTGGAAAATTCTCAAATGGCCGGTCATCTTCACATACTACGGTAGCTTTAATTCCATTTTTCAACGAATAAACAATTTTGGACATAACGCTCCTCCCTGTTCATAGTACGGCGGTTCACAAATTCGCTTGTCTTTTGGAACAAGTTTATTTTACTATTGTTTTGTGAATTTTGTCTATAGCGCGGGTTGCCGCCGCCAGGACAGCAATGGTTCCTGGAACCGCGGGAATCCGCGCGGATTTTCACCCGGGGTTTACGCTGCCGGCTTTCGGGCGGCGGCTTTCGCAAAGAATTCGGGCAGGATAATCGAGGTGAGCATCATGATTCCCCCCAAAACCATCCGCAAATTCGGCTGATCGTAGCCTGTGATCACGGAAAAGACAGTGCCGAAAAGCGCCTCCATCCCCATGACGATCCCCGCCTTGGAGGAGGGCACAAAACGCTGGGCAGAGGTTTGGAGAGAGCAGCAGAGAAAGGTGCTGAAGACGCCGAGGAACAGCACCGATCCGGCCCCCTGGGGGCCGGCAAAACCGGAAAGATCCCGGTCCCCCAGGAGGAATACGGCCAGGGATAATAGGGCGGCGGTGATGAATTGCGTAAAAACCAGCACCAGGTGGTGTACCGAAGCCGCGAAAACACCGGTGGATACTATCTGCAGGGCAAAGAAAAGGGCCGACACCAGGGTCAGCAGGTCCCCCAGCAGTTTGTTGCGCTTCAGCTCAAAATCGTATAAAAATTCACAAAAGTGAATTTTTATACCCTACAAACTGCATAAAGGAGCCCGATAATCGAGGATTTTTTGCATATATATGCAAAAAATCCACAAGTGCAACAGGCTC
>JAISOR010000009.1 GCA_031275535.1 Treponema sp.
TTTTCCACCGGATGTATACTTGCCTCCCGGTGCCGTTTTCCGACAGGAAAACCGAAGCACCCTACTTCCGCTTTTTCCACCGGATGTATACTTGCCTCCCGGTGCCGTTTTCCGACAGGAAAACCGAAGCACCCTATTTCCGCTTTTTCCACCGGATGTATACTTGCCGTCCCGTGCCGTTTTCCGACAGGAAAACCGAAGCACCCTACTTCCGCTTTTTCCACCGGATGTATACTTGCCTCCCGGTGCCGTTTTCCTGAGGACGCTCCTCCGTGTCGAACTGAGGGATGGCCCGGAAGAGGTCTCCCAGTTTCTTGAAGCCGTAGTTCCGGGGGTCGAACTCGCTGGACCTGTTGTTGATTTTTTGCCCCACCCCGCCGAGGTAGGCCCAGCCGGACTCATCGGCCAGATCCTCTACCGCGTCCCGGAGGAGCTTGAGGAGTTTCCGGTCCACCTTGAAGTCCTTCCGGGGGCGGGCGGCGGGCCGGCTTTCGTCTTCGTCGCTTTCCTCCTGGATGTCCCGGAGGATTTCGGTGTACACAAATTTGTCGCAGACCGACACAAAGGCCCGGGGGGTTTTCTTTTCCCCAAAGCCGTAGACCGTGTGGCCGCTTTCCCGCAGCCGGGCCGCCAGGCGAGTAAAATCCGAATCGCTGGAAACAATACAAAAACCGTCGAGTTTTTCGCTGTAGAGCAGGTCCATGGCGTCGATGATCATGGCGCTGTCGGTGGCGTTTTTGCCGCTGGTGTAGGAAAACTGCTGTATGGGCTGGATGGCGTATTCCAGAAGCCGGTCCTTCCAGGAACGGAGGTTGGTGCTGGTCCAGTCGCCGTAAATTCGCTTTACGCTGGCGACGCCGTATTTGGCGACCTCGTCCAAAAGGCCCTCGATAATAGCAGGCTGGGTATTGTCCGCGTCAATAAGGACGGCAAGCTTGGCCTGACTGGCTTCCACCTGGGGGCTTGAAAATGGTAATAAGGGCATAACTACTCTCCAAAAATTGACTGTTTAATCCGCCGTAACAGGCTGATTTTTCCGATGGGAATCCGCAAGGATTCCCCGGACCGGCTGTGGGGCTCCCCCCGGACGCCGTCTCCCCGGGATAGGGGCCTGAGTACCAGGCTGGCCTCTCCGCCCTGTTTGTCCAGGGCTTCGGGGATGCCGATAAACCGGTTTTCCTGCCCCTCCGGGCTTAACCAGATAATCTCTATGGGGGACCTTGAGCCTATGGCTTGCTTGGCAATGGCGGCCTTTCCCACATAGTCAAGCCCCCGGGCTTCGAGCTTTTCATACTTGACGGAGACATCCGCCAGCTGGGAACCGGTCAGCACCAGCCGCCGTTCAATCCGGGCCGATAACTCATCCCGTTCCGCCTTGGAAAGCTGCATCTTATCCAGGACCGCCCGGAACCGTTCCTTAAAGGCCTCCGCCTTTTCCGGGTCCGGAACAGGGGCGGCGGTTCCCTGCGGCCCGGCCCCCCTCTGCGGCCCGGCGGCTCCCCGTAACTCCGCAGCCCCCGCCCCCTCCGGAACCGGCTTATCCTGGGGGATATAGCGTGGCAGCCACGACATCCTGCCCAGGGGAGGATAGGGGGATCGCCATTCCCCCGGGCTGTGGCCGGCAAAACTTCCCTGCCCCGGCTTCAGGGAGGGCTGGGCTATAATATCAATACCGGCCTTTTGCAGGACCTGGGCCGCCTCGGCCCTTTCCACCGCCGACAGCATGTAAATCCCCGGCGCCAGGGTCCGGGTAATAAGGGCCGCCAAAGGCCCCGTTTCGGCGAGATAGCGGCGGTCTTCCGCAAGGGTAAGGACGATCCCCTGATACAGGGAGACCCCGGAATACCGGGTTTCCCAGTCCTTTAGGGTCCAGCGGAAATTCTCGTCCACCTGGCGCCCGGAAAGGCGATCCAGCAGGGCAAGCATATCCTCCGAGCCGATCCCCCGGTCAAAGCCCCGGACCGCCGATTCCCGGCTTATCTCGAACCGTACCGCGGTACCGGTTTCCCGCACGGAGCAGAAGGCGGCCAGGGCAATGGCGTCGGCAAAGCTGATTTCGGGATAGAGCAGGCAGGAAAAAGCCGTGTCCATGGCAAGCACCGGCCGCCCGGTTCCGGCAGCGCCGGCCGGATTATCGCCGGGGCCGGGGCTCCCCGCCGGAGCAATCTCCGCGGGGGGAGGGGCTGTCCTGGGGCGCCAAACTCCCGGAGCGGCGGGTTCCAGCAGGCCGGTCTTTTCCAGGGCCTCAAGGATCGAATCAAAGAAGGGCCTGCCCTCCCCGGTCCGGCCCGGCAGGGGGGGATGGGGAATTTTTACCGGATTGGGGGAATGGGGCAGTTCCCTTCCGGCATCCCAGGGGAGGACCGCTTCGGCCTCGTCTTTTTTAAGGACCTCCAGTATTCGTTTAAGACTTATCCGGGAATACCGCCGGTCCGGCTCCAGGGCTTCAAGCATGACGTGGATGAGCCGGGCCAGGGCCTGAACACGGTTCCGCTGAAAACCGGGAAAAGACAGGTCCGTCTTATTCATGTAGATCGCCATACCCGCGGCGCAATATTCCAGCCGTTCATGGGGAGACAGGTTCTTAAAAGCCCCAAGCTTCTGATCATCCTGCACAAGACGGTCTTCCTCAGGACGCAGCAGGCCCAGGCATTGCAGGCCCCCGATGATACATTCCGGATCCAGGCCGGGAAACAGGGCCTTCCCTTCATCAAAAATCTTCTTACGAAACCCTCCTTCGGTTTTAAACAATTCCGCCTCCCCGGCGACAAAGGCAAACAGGGCCGCCAGGACACCGTCGTCCGGGCGCACCGCCACAGCCGGGACAGGGACCGGCGCTTCTTCCGGGGCCTCCGTTTCCTGGGAAAAGGAAGAGAGGAGGAAGTGTTTATCCGCGATAATGGGGGCCAGAACCGGTTCCAGCAGGGGATTCAGGGCCAGGCGGGAAAGGTCCTTCTCCTTAAAACGGTAGAGGATGAGCCGTTCCTCCAAGTTGAGGAGCAGGCCGTGTAATTCGGCATAGGTAAACTCCCCGGCAAAAAAACTCTCCAATTCCCCCGGCGCCGGTTCACCCAGGACGGCGATGGCGGCAATGATCTTGATATCCGTGTGATCAATGTAGGCGGCAATGGTTTCCTGTATCTCCCGGCGGGAAAGGAAAACCGCTAAATCGTCCATGAGCCGCTGCTTGTTGAAGGGGGTCTTGATATTCCCCAGGACACTCCGCATCAGTTCAAAATAGCTGCCGTCCGGGAGGGTCATGAGCGCGGACTTCCAGTCTTCGGGGGAACGGAATACGGCGGATCTCACCGGCGGCCCCCCCGGGGGATTAATTCCCTCCTGTGCGGCCTCGACTCAGGGGCCGCGGCTTCATCGTTCCGACCGGGGGAAATTTCGGGGGAAATTTCATCCGCGGTCCAATGCTGAATACTGTACTTGTACCCCTGTTCGGCCAGAAATTTTTGGCGGTTGGCGGCAAAGTCCTCTTCCACGGTATACCGGGAAACCAGGGTGTAGAAATAGGAATTCCGTCCCTTGGGCCGCAAAATCCGGCCCAGGCGCTGGGCTTCTTCCTGCCGGGACCCGAAGGACCCTGAAACCTGGATCGCCATGGAAGCGTCGGGCAGATCGATTGCAAAATTAGCGACCTTGGATACCACGATGACCCGGACCTCTCCCCGCTTAAAGGCGCCGTAGATCTGTTCCCGTTCCGCGTTAGGGGTTTTCCCGGTGATCAGGGGAACCGCCAGCAGTTTTGCCAGGGACTCAAGCTGGGTAATGTACTGGCCTATGACCAGGATATGATCCTCCCGGTGATTCTCCACCAACTGCCGGACAATAAGCTCCTTTAGGGGGTTTTCGCTGGCGATGCGGTACTTCTCCCTGGGGGAAGCCACCGCATAGGGGATCTTCAGTTTTTCCGGCATATCCAGGCGGATCTCCGTGCAGAGGGCGCAGGCTATCCACCCCTTGCTTTCCAGATCCTTCCAGGGAACATCGTAGCGCTTGGGCCCCACCAGGCTGAATACCGCATCCTCCGCCCCATCTTCCCGGACCAGGGTGGCGGTAAGCCCCAGGCGGCGTACCGCCTGAAGCTCCGCGGTAATCCGAAAAACCGGCGCCGGGAGGAGGTGGACCTCATCATAGATGATCAGACCCCAGGGCCGCTCCCGGAAGATCTTGAAATGGGGAAAATCCGCCTCCTTATCGGGACGCCAGGTGATGATCTGATAGGTGGCGATGGTAACCGGGGCGACCTTCTTGCTATCCCCGGTATATTCGGCGATCTGGTCCGCCCCCAGATCGGTTTTGTCCAGCAGTTCATCCATCCATTGATGGACCGCCGCCACATTGGTGGTAAGTATCAGGGTATTGGTTTTAAGGAGGGCCATAAAAGCCATGCCCACCACGGTCTTCCCCGAGCCGCAGGGCAGGACCACCACGCCGTACCCCGTACCGGGCCGCCGGTCCCCCAGGACCGACAGGGCCGCCTCGGTCTGGTAATCCCTAAGGGTAAAGGGCCGGCCGGAAGCGCCCAGGGGGGTGCGCAGATTCAGGTCCAGCCTTTCCCCGCTTACCAGGGGGGCCTCGTCCCGAACCGGCCACCCCAGCCTGATAAGCTCCCGCTTCACGCTTCCCCGGTCAACCAGGTGCAGCTTGAAGCCCAGGGCCGTTTTTTCCAGGTACTTTCCCAGGGATTTGGCGGCCCCTATTTCCGCGGCGATGGATTCTTCCCGGGTAACCAGAAAAAGCTCCTCCGGCAATGCCGGCCCGGGGTCCCCCGCCGGTTCCGCCCCGGCAGCGCCCTTTCCGGGGTCCGCCCCCGAGGCGCCGCTCCGCTCCCGGACAAGCTGTTCCTCCGAGAGGAGCCGGATCTTTCCGTACCGGGCCATGGTATCGGCAAAGCCCTCGAGTATCCCCTGGGGGATGGCATAACGGCTATAGGTATCCAGCACGGCGGCAATATCCTGGGAAGAAAAACCCGCGCTGGCGGCATTCCAGAGGGAAAGGGGGCTGATTCTAAAGGTATGTATGTGTTCAGGAGACTTTTCCAGCTCCGCAAAGGGCATAATCGCAGAACGGGCCGCCTCTGCCTGTGGGGCATGGACATCCAGAAGCAGGGTGCGGTCACTTTGAACGATCAAAGGATTAGAGGGATCTATTGACATATCCTATTAATTATATATGAAGAAGGGAGGGGAGTAAAGGGAACGCATTGCCTCATAATTTTTCTAACCCAAAAGAGGCTATGCCTCAAAATAAAATTCTAACCCAACTAAAGTCCGCCGATGGAGGGATCGGAGGACAACATGGGGTTACCTTTGAGTGTAAAGAAAGCATTGACCGGGAAGCTTGCCGCTGAGTATCGACAGGCAGGCAGGAAAGAGAAAAGTAAAATGTTAGACGAGTTTATACGGCAGACCGGGTACAACCGCAAGTATGCCCTGCATCTA
>JAISOR010000139.1 GCA_031275535.1 Treponema sp.
GCCGATGTAAACCTCCGGGTGGTCCGCCGTTTTGTCAATGCCACCATAGAAGAGGCCAAGGGAGAGAAGGTCCTTCGGGCGGTCGATCCGGGGCAGCAATTTGTTAAGATAGTCCACGATAAGCTGGTTTCCTTTTTGGGGGATACCAAACAGGACCTGGTCTTAAAGGGGCCCGATACTATTTCGGCCATCCTCATGCTGGGGCTCCAGGGATCCGGGAAGACCACCAGTTCCGCCAAATTGGCCCTGCGGCTCAAAAAAGAGGGCCGCAAGCCCCTGCTCCTGGCCTGCGATCTGGTCCGCCCCGCGGCAATGGAACAGCTTGCGGTGCTGGGCAGCCAAATCGGGGTCCCGGTCTATAAAGAAGAGGGCGCCAAGGACAGCGTAAAGGTCTATAAGGAGGCCCTGGTCTGGGCCCGGAAAAACATGATCGATACCCTGATCATCGATACCACCGGCCGGCTCCAGATAGATGAACCCATGATGGCCGAGCTTTCCCGGCTCAAGGCCGCCTCAAACCCCGACGAGCTCCTCCTGGTGGCGGATGCCATGACCGGTCAGTCCGCGGTGGATATTGCCAAGGCCTTTGATGAAAAGATCGGCCTCTCCGGGGTGGTGCTGACCAAGTTCGACTCCGATACCCGGGGCGGGGCGGCCCTGTCCCTCAAAACCATCACCGGGAAGCCCCTAAAGTTTATCGGGGTCGGCGAGAAGCCCGAGGATTTTGAGCCCTTCCACCCCGACCGGATTGCCAGCCGCATCCTGGGCATGGGGGATGTGGTCAGCCTGGTGGAAAAGGCCCAGGAAGTTATAGACCAAAAGGAAGCGGAAGAGCTTCGGAAAAAAATGGAGAAGGAGAACTTTACCCTGGAGGACTGGCTGGGCCAGCTCCGGTCGGTAAAGAAGATGGGTTCCCTTCAGTCCATGCTGGATATGATCCCCGGCATGGCGGGGCAGATCAGCGAAGAGGATATCAACAAGGCGGATCTGAAAAACCAGGAGGCCATCCTCTCTTCCATGACCCGGAAGGAACGGGCCAACCACCTCATCATCGGCCCTTCCCGGCGTTCCCGGATAGCCAAGGGTTCCGGGACCTCCGTGGCCGAGGTAGCCCGGCTTCTTAAACGGTTTGAAAAGATGCGGACCATGATGAAGAAGATGTCCAAGATGAACCGGAACCCCGCCGCGGCCCAGGCCATGATGTCCCGGATGCAGCAGGGCGGATTCAGGTAATCCCGGGCCGGGCGCCGCGGGAGGCCGGAGGGATAAAAGGAGTTTTCCCATGATCAGGATGTTGACTGCCATTACAGAAGAGATTGACGAGATCGATGATGCGGTTTCGGAAATTCTGGAACAACTGCATCTTGATCGGGACCTGTTACAAAATTCCGTGGGTCTTATTGCCTGTGATTATGAATTTATAGAAAGCGGGATTGTGGAGGCCCTCTGCAGGCGGCTCCCCTTTGATGTGGCGGGGATAACCACCGTTGGCGGCGCGGTCCGGGGCAAATGCAGTTCGGCCTTATTAAGCCTGTCGGTCTTAACCAGCAACGAGGTCCGGTTTTCTGGGGCCGTCTCGGAACCCATGAACGAAGAAAACTTTGAATCCGTGGCCTCCGCGGTATACAGGGGGGCGATGGGAGACTCCCGGACGAAACCTTCCTTCATTCTTGCCTTTCCGCCCAGCATGCCTCCGGGCTGGGGCGCTTCGTTTCTTGAACAGATCAATAAGGCGTCGGCGGAACTATTCGGCGGGCTTATTCCTGTTTTCGGCGCCCTGTCCTGCGATCAGAGCCTGTCCTATGCAAAAAGTAAAACCATTTGGAACGGCAGAGATGCCCCGGATATCATGGCCTTGATTTTTATGTACGGTGATATGGAGGCTGAATACTTTATTTCCACCATTGCCGAAAAGGATATCAGTAAACAGTACGGCGTTATCACCGAATCGAAGGATAATATCCTGAAAAAAGTAAACGATATGGTTTTGGTGGATTACCTGGAAACCCTGGGGCTTCCCCTGAGCAGCGTAAACGTAACGGCTACCATTCCCTTTGTGGTAAATTACCGGGACGGCACCCGGACAGCGGCCAGGGCTTTGTACGGAATTACCCCCGAAGGATATGCGGTATGCGGGGGAGAGATGCCGGTAGATGCGACCATTGCCATAGGCCGGGTGAATTATCATAATGTAATTGAGTCCGCAGCACGGATGACGGAGGAACTGCGAAAAACCAAAACCTCCGGGGCCATACTCACGTATTCATGTCTTACCAGAAATCTGATGCTGGGCTTAAATTCGGATGACGAGATGCGGGAGATTATTTCCCTGTTGGATAATACTATGCCGTATCATATAGCGTATTCGGGGGGAGAGATATGTCCGGTCAAGGCCGGCAATGGGGAACTGATAAACCGGTTTCATAATTTTACGCTTATAGCCTGTGTATTTAGATAAGGAAACCCTTAAAATTCCGCTTGGGTTCCCTTACGTTCTTTATATAGGTGGTTGGAAATTGAAAAAAGAGGATGAGATTAATTCGGGTACGACAGATGAAGATTCTCTGATTCAGGAACTGCGCAGGGAAAATAAGAAACTCAACCGGGAACTACGCCGCCTGCAGGATACCATCAACAGAAAAAGAAAAGTGGACTTAACCATAAGCACCCTGGAAGCCATGCGTAAGGCGGAACAGGAGAAGGAAAAAACGTATTTACGGCTCCTCCTGGAGAACAGTCCCGATGTGATTCTTTTACTGGATAAGAACGGACGGTTTATCTATTGTTCGGACGAGTTCTTGCGATTGGCAAATATAGAAAACTTCGGCCTTATCAACGGCCGGACCTTTAAGCAGGTTTACAGGAGTTTCGCAAGCCCCGCGTTTGTGGAACAATCTTTAGAACGGTTTCGGGGTATTCAATCGGGGCGTAAAATAGTAATCGAAAACGCGCGCCTCGATTTTTCCAACACGGGGAACTATCGCAATTATTCAATCAACAGCACCCCCATATTGGACGGGAATAACCGTTTCGACGGCGCGCTGGTGATTTACCACGACATTACGAATCTGCTGCGGGTCGAGGCCGACGAGCGCAACCGGGTAATGTTTAATGCCATACCCCAGGCGTGTACCTTTTGGGACGCGAAGGGTAAGCTGGTGGATTGTAATGAAGAAACCCTCCGCCTTTTTCAGATTGATTCCAAAGAGGAATTTATCGAACGTTTTTATGAACTATCTGCGGCGATCCAGAATGACGGCAAGTTAAGCCGGGTTAAGATGAAGGAACTTATCGCGGAGACCCTTAAGACCGGCAGGCAG
>JAISOR010000152.1 GCA_031275535.1 Treponema sp.
CCTCCCTCACTCTCTCCCCCTCTGTCCGCCCCCCGCCCCCGGGCGCCCCCCCCGCCCGCCCCCCCCCCCGCCCCCCCCAAAAATACACCGGTCTATCCGCGGAAGCGGATAGACTCCGATGGTTGAAATATTTAGACAATTGGTTCACGCTCCTCTTGCTATACTTCTGTATAACTCCTGATACAATAAATCTAAGGTAGCTTTCCCAAAAATTGAGGTCTTGGAACAGGCTCAATTACTCCATCTTACAATGGGTCTGTTCCTTTGTCAAGTTTTTTTTGTATCACGCCTTTACAGGGTCCTGATTATGGCCTCCGCGGCGGCGCGGCCGTCGGCGATGGCCCGGACCACGAGGCTGGCCCCGCTGCGGGAATCCCCGGCGGCCCAGACTTTGGGGTTGGAGGTGTGGAAGCTGCCCCGGGTGCGGATGTTCCCCCGCTCGTCGGTCTCAAGGCCAAAGGCGGCCACCGCCCCGTCCTGTACCACGTGGGTAAAGCCCATGGCCAACAGCACCAGGTCCGCCCCTATCTCAAAATC
This sequence comes from Treponema sp., assembly GCA_031275535.1. Next base: position 538 of record JAISOR010000152.1, read on the forward strand.
CGAACCCGGAACCTCGGTCATGACCGGGCGGCCATTGGTTACGGGCCAGTCTACTTTACAGGCCTGGACCGCCTCCACCTTTCCCCCCCGGCCGATAAAGGCCTTGGTGTTCACCGACCAGAGCCGTTCCCCCCCTTCCAGGTGGGAGCTGGAGGTCTTGAGTACCTTGGGCCACAGGGGCCAGGGTTCCTCCGGGGGCCGGTGTTCCGGGGGCCGGGGCAGGACCTCGATCTGGGTTACCCGCGTGGCGCCCTGGCGGTTGGCGGTTCCCACGCAATCCGCGCCGGTGTCGCCCCCGCCGATCACCAGGACTCGCTTGCCAAAGGCGGTGATGGGCTCTATCCCCTCCCCGGTCTCCCCGGCCAGGACGCGGTTCTGCAGGGAAAGGTAGTCCAGGGCCTGGACTATCCCCGCGAGTTCCCGGCCCGGGGCCGTCATGTCCCGGGGCTCCCGGGCCCCGATGGTGAGGAGGACCAGGTCGTAGGCGGCTTCAAGCTCCTGGGGGTCCAGCAGCTCCCCGTCGAAAGCGGGGGCGCCGAAACCGTAGCGGGCGGAGCCGACCCGGGCGTTGGTCCTGAATTCGACCCCTTCGGCCCGCAAAAGGTCCACCCGGCGGTCAATAAAGCTCTTGTCCAGTTTGAAGTCCGGGATGCCGTAGCGGAGGTAGCCCCCCGGCTTCCGGTCCCCCTCATAGAGGGTAACCGAAAAGCCCTCCCGGTTGAGGAAATAGGCCGCGGACAGCCCCGAGGGGCCGGCCCCCACAATGGCCACTTTTTTACCGTTCCGCCGCCGGGGCGGCCGGGGGATCACGAGGCCCATTTCAAAGGCCTTTTCTATCACCGCCAGCTCGTTCTGCCGGATGGTTACCGGTTCGTCATTGGCCCCCAGCACGCAGGAGGCTTCGCAGAGGGCGGGACAGACCCGGCCGGTAAATTCGGGGAAGGGGTTACAGTCCTCCAGCACGGCCCAGGCGCCGGCCCAGTCCCCCCGGTACAGCCGGTCCTGCCATTCGGGCATCACATTGGAAACCGGGCAGGCCCAGTGGCAAAAGGGCACCCCGCAGTCCATACACCGGGCCGCCTGGGCCCGGCGCTCCTCATCGGGAAGCCGGATCTCCACCTCGCTATAATCGTTGATCCGTTCTTCCACGGGCCGGTACCCGGACTGCTTCCGCCGGATCTTCAAAAAACCTTTGGGATCACCCATGCCATACCTCTCTCCGCAGCCCTTCCATTTTAACTTCTCACTTCCAGTTCTTCCCGCTCCCGGATCTCGTAGAGTTTACGATCCAGCTCGGCGAGCTTCATCTGCTGGAGGGCCCGCTTGTATTCCACCGGCAGGACCTTGACGAATTGGGGGCCGTATTCCGCCCAGTTGTCCAAAATCGACTTGCCCCAGGCCGAACCGGTCCAATAGACGTGCTTATTGATCATTTCCTTAACGAAATTTTCATCTTCCTCGTTGTCCAGGCCCGACAGTTCCACCATGCCCCGGTTGAGGAAGAATTCAAAATTACCCTCCCGGTTCAGCACATAGGCAATGCCCCCGGACATGCCCGCGGCGAAGTTCCGCCCCACCGTGCCCAGAACCAGGAGCCTCCCCCCGGTCATGTATTCGGCGCAGTGATCCCCGGTCCCCTCCACCACCGCCAGGGCCCCGGAATTCCGCACGCAGAACCGTTCCCCGGCGACCCCCGCGGCGTAGAGCTCCCCGGAGGTGGCGCCGTAAAGCACGGTATTGCCGGCGATGATGTTCTCGTTGGTTTTAAAGGTTGAACCCGGCGGGGGCGCCGCCACGATGCGGCCCCCGGAGAGGCCCTTGCCCAGGTAGTCGTTGGAATCCCCCGCCAGGCGGAAGGTGATCCCCTTGGCGAGGAAAGCGCCGAAACTCTGCCCCGCGGACCCGGTAAAGTCCACGGTTACAAAATTTTCGGGCAGCCCCTGGCTGCCGAAACGCCGGGAGACCTCATAGGAAAGCATGGCCCCCACGGCCCGGTCGGTATTGCGGATCCCAAGCTGGAGGGCGGTGGGGATCTTTTTATCCAGGGCGGCGAAACACTTTTCGATAAGTTCCCGGTCCAGGACCCGGTCTATCTTGTGGATCTGGTCCTCCACACAGCGGATCTCCCTGCCCCCGCGGATACCCCCGGGGCCTTCCTCCCGGTGAAGCAGGTCCCGCAGGTCCACCCCGGCGGATTTGGCCTTGCCGCTTTTCCGCTGTACCAGAAAATCCGGCCTGCCCACGAGTTCGTCAAAGGTCCTGAACCCCAGGGAGGCCATGATTTCCCTGGTCTCCCGGGCAAGGAAGCGGAAAAAGTTGATCAGGTATTCGCTTTTGCCGGAAAAACGCCGCCGCAGATCCGGGTCCTGGGTGGCGACCCCCATGGGGCAGGTGTTTTCGTGGCACTTACGCATCATCACGCAGCCCAGCACGATGAGGGTGGAAGTGCCGAAGCCGAATTCCTCCGCCCCCAGCATCCCGGCGATCACCATGTCCCTGCCGGTTTTAAGCTGGCCGTCGGTTTGCAGCCGCACCCTGCCCCGGAGCCCGTTCCGCACCAATACCTGGTGGGTCTCGGAAAGCCCCAGCTCCCAGGGAAGCCCCGCGTGGCGGATGCTCGACTGGGGACTGGCCCCGGTGCCGCCGTCGTAGCCGGAGATGAGGATATTGTCCGCGTGGGCCTTGGCGACCCCGGCGGCGATGGTTCCCACCCCGCTCTCGGAAACCAGTTTGACGCTGATCCGGGCCGCGGGGTTGGCGTTTTTCAGATCGAAGATGAGTTCCGCCAAATCTTCTATAGAATAGATGTCATGATGCGGGGGAGGGCTGATCAGGGTAACCCCTGGGGTGGAATACCGGGTTTTGGCGATGAGGGCGTCCACCTTGTGCCCCGGAAGCTGGCCGCCTTCGCCGGGCTTGGCCCCCTGGGCTATCTTGATCTGGATTTCCCCGGCATTGGCCAGGTACACGCTGGTTACCCCGAAACGGCCCGAGGCTACCTGCTTGATGGCGCTCCGGGTCCAGGTGCCGTCGGGCCGGACCGCGAAGCGCTCGGGACTCTCCCCCCCTTCCCCGGAGTTGGAACGGCCCTTGATGGAGTTCATCGCCGCGGCAATGGTTTCGTGGGCTTCCTTGGAAATGGAGCCGAAGGACATGGCCCCGGTGGTGAACCGCTTCATGATGGATTCCTCGGATTCCACCTCGCCCAGGGGAACCGGCGCGGCGGGCCCTCCCGGAACGGTTCCCGGGGGGGCAAAATCCAGGAGCCCCCGGATCACGTGGGGGTTTTGGTTCAAAGCGTCCGCCGCGGCGGTAAATTCCTTGAATTTGCCGTAGTCCGCGGTCCGGGCTGCCCACTGGAGCAGGTAGATGGTTTCGGGGTTCCAGGCGTGTTTCTCCCCCATTTTGCGCCACCGGTACTGCCCGTCCCCGGCCAGAAGCAGATCCCCCGGGGTCAGGGGATTGTGCATCCTGTCGTGGGCGGCCCGGGCGGCCCGGTAATGGGCAACCGCCTCGGCTTCCAATTCAGCGAAACCCGCCCCCCCGATACGGCTCCCGGTTCCCCGGAAGCATTTTTCAATCACCGCCGGACCCAATCCTATGGCTTCGAAGATCTCCGCCCCCCGGTATGAACGGAGGGTGCTGGTCCCCATTTTGGACATAACCTTGAGCATGGCCTTTTGCAGGCCCTTGAGGTATTGTTTCTCCCCATGCCGGTAATCGCCAAGCTCCCGGATTTCAAACTCCCGGAACACCGGCCCGCTTTCCGCGGAAGCCGCGTCTCCGGTTTTTCCCTTGGCCCGGTAAATGGCGGCTATGGCCGCCAGGGCGCCGTAGGGGACAACCAGGTCCGCGCCGTATCCAAAAAGCAGGGCAAAGTGCATGAGTTCCCGGGGCTCCGTGGATTCGACGATGATCGAAAGTTTCATCCGCAGGCCCGCCCGGATAAGGCCGTGGTGGACCGCCCCGGCGGCCAGAAGGGCCGGCACGGCGCAGCGGCCCGATTCGGGGGACAGGCCCGCCCGGTCGGACAGGACAAGCAGGGCGATACCTTCCCGGGCGGCCTTAACCGCCTCGTCAACCAGGCGGTCCAGGGCGGCCTCCAGGGAGGAAGACCGGCCCGCGGGTTTATCCGGCTCCGGCTTTTCGTCCAAAAGGGGCACGTAAAAGGTGGCGTCCAGGTCCCGGCAGGGGAAGTCCTGGGGGCAGAGGGCCCTGAGGCGTTCCAGATCCCCCGGGGAGAGGATCGGGCTCAGGACCTTGATCCGCCGGCCATGGGTTTCGGCCTCCTCCAAAAGGTTCCCCTGGGGCCCCACGAAGCTGGTCAGGGTCATCACCAGGTCTTCCCGGATGGAGTCGATGGGGGGATTGGTTACCTGGGCGAAGGTCTGTTTAAAATAGGCGTATACCCGCTGGCTCTTGTCGGAGAAGATCGCCAGGGGCGTATCGGTGCCCATGGAACTGGTAGGCTCCTGGCCGCTTTCCGCCATGGGGAGGAGGAGCCGTTCCCGGTCCTCCCGGGTATAACCCGCGGCCCTTTCCATAAACAGCACCGCCCGGTCGTCGGTAAAGAGGGGGTCCCGGAAGGAATCTTCCGTATCCTGTTCCAGGGTTAAAAGGTGTTTCCCCATCCACTGGGCATAGGGCTTGCCGCCGCAGACCTCCTCTTTAACCTCGGAATCGGGGATGATCCTGCCCTCGGCCAGATCCACCAGGAGCAGCTTCCCCGGCATAAGCCGGCCCTTATAGGCCACGTCGGCGGCGGCAAAATCCTGGACCCCCGTCTCGGAGGCCATGACGATGAGGTCGTCTTTGGTGATGGTATACCGGGACGGTCTGAGGCCGTTCCGGTCCAGGGTGCCCCCCACGTAACGGCCGTCGCAGAACACCATGGAAGCCGGCCCGTCCCAGGGCTCCATAAGGCAGGCGTGGTACTCGTAAAAGGCCTTGAGTTCCCCGGGGATGGGGTTCCGGTTGTTCCAGGCTTCGGGGATGAGCATCATCAAGGCATGGGGGAGGCTGCGGCCGGACATAACCAGAAATTCCAGGGCGTTATCAAAGCTCGCGGAATCGCTCCGGTCCGGCTCCAGCACCGGCAGGAGCTCCCGCAGATCCGCGCCGAACCGGGGATGGGAAAAAAGCGCCTCCCGGGCGGCCATCCAGAAGCGGTTCCCCTTGACGGTGTTGATCTCGCCGTTATGGGCCAGCATACGGAAGGGCTGGGCCAGGGGCCAGTTGGGGAAGGTATTGGTGGAAAACCGGGAATGTACCAGGGCAACCGCGGTTTTTATCCCCTCATCCTGAAGCTCCGGGTAATAATCCTTGAGCTGGTTGGGCATGAGCATACCCTTATACACGATGGTCCTCGAGGAGAGGGAGGGAAGATAACATTCCACCGGGGATTTTTTTAAATTCTCCTGGTTCCGCAGGGCCTTTTCCAGCTTTTTCCTGAAAACATAGAGCCGAAATTCCAGATCCGTGATCCCCTGATGGCCGTCTTCCCCGGTTTGAGGGGGGGAAACCGGGTCTTGGGGGACCAGCACCACCTGTTCCACCAGGGGTTCCACGGATTGGGCCATGGCGCCGATCACCCCGCTTTCCGTGGAGACCTCCCGCCAGGCCAGCACCCTGAGGCCGCCGGCCCCGGCGCTTTGTTCGATCAACCCTTTGCAAAAAGCCCGAAGCTCCCCGGCTTTTTTGTCCTTCCCCCGGCCGGGCAGGAACACCAGCCCGGTCCCATAGGCTCCCGGTTCGGGAAGGCCGGGGATAAGCGTTTTGTAGTACCCGTGGGGGATCTGCATCAACACGCCGGAGCCGTCCCCGGTTTTGTTATCGGCGCTTTCCGCGCCCCGGTGCTCCATCCGTTCCAGAACCTCGAGTCCCCGCCGTAATATATCATGGGAAGAGCGGCCCTTAATATCCGCGACAAACCCTATTCCACAGGAATCATGCTCATTTTCAGGCCGGTAAAGTCCCTGGCGGCTACACTGGTCAGCCCCCTCTTCGTGTTCACCCATGATAAACTCCTTAACCGAGGGAGCCTCCGGACCAAAGTTCCAAAAGACCCCTCATAAAAAACCGCGCTCCCCTTTTTTTCAAAAGCCGGGCCTTTTCAATTCCCTGATTCCGGGAACATCAGCTTAAAAATGCCCCAGGCCTTAGCCTCTTATTCTTATATAGAATTGTATTATTATGCAAGATGACGGGCGGCAGCGGATGTCAGACCCCAGGGGGCCTTTTTTCCCGGTTTTTTGTTCCGCGTTAAAGCAAAATGACGAGTCAGGCCCATATACCTTATATGAGATCATTACGAAAGCTGCAACAAGGGGTGTGGTACGAGATCCGTACCCGCGTCAACAACCGGGAACCGCTCTTCCGCCGGTTTAAGGCCCTGGCGCTTTTTGCCCGGGTGTTCCGCGAGACCAAGAGCCGGTTCGATTTCGCGATTCAGGGGCTGCGCCTGGAGGATGACTGGCTCACGTTTTACATTAAGCCGGCGGACGGGCTGGAACTTCCGGCGATCATGCAGTGGCTGAAGCAGACCTTTGCCCAGCGGTACAACCGGCTGGCGGGGCGGATCGGCCACATCTGGGGGGACCGGTACTGGTCACGGATTCTGGATGGGGATCCTGAGTTGGTGGAGGAAGCATCGGCCGGGGAGGGGAAGGCGGCCTGGGACCTTGGGGTTTGGAACTATGGGGTCAGCCCCCATGGTGAAAAATCAGCGGCCAACCCCGCTTTTCCCCCCAATTCCAGCCACCTCTCGGCCCCCGCCCCCGGCTAAACCCCGGAAACCCGCCCCGGAGCCCTGAGCCAGCCGCCGTTTCTTTCCTCAGCGAAGCCGCCCGGGGGATAGATCCGTCCTGAAAGCTAAAGCCCCTGCAATGCGGCTCAAGTTTGCCCGCGGGGCCGGTTACGGCTTTACCGCGTACCAGCAGTTTGTTGCGCTTCAGCGCAAAATCGTATAAAAATTCACAAAAGTGAATTTTTATACCCTACAAACTGCATAAAGGAGCCCAATAATCGAAGATTTTTTGCATATCTATGCAAAAA
>JAISOR010000213.1 GCA_031275535.1 Treponema sp.
CGTAAGGAATACCATAATCAACCCACCATATTTCACCACGTGTCATTTTTTGTTATTTTCCTTATTGGTTCAAGTCCCACAGTTAAATATGGTTCAAATTCCGCCTGATCAATTTTTTCATATACTTCGTTTATTTTTTCAGTTACCATGCTGCCATTGTGTCTGGAAATAAATTCCTCTAACGCCATAGCAAATAATTGGCTTCGAGGAATACCCATATATGAAGCGGTTTGCTCTGCTTTTTCATACAATATAGTATAACACAGGTATAACCTAATGTCAAGGTAAACAGAGGCTCTATTTACACGCTCCTTACCAATTGAGCGCGATTTCACCTGACAGGAACGTTACTCGCGGGTCAGCTTCCGCATCCAGTTCCAGCGGTTAAGCTTTATGGCCGCCACGATACACTTGAGGACCTGGTCGCATTTAAGGCAGGCGAAAACCACCACCGGCGGAAAGTGGAAGACAAAGGCCGACAACAGGGCCGAGGGGATGACGATGAGCCAGACGTGGATCAGGTCGTTTATCAGGACAAAGCTGGTGGCGCCCCCCGCCCGGACTATGCCGGTGAGTACCGACATCTGATAGGCGGTGCCGACGATGGTGACGGAAAACACGACCAGGAACTGCTCGGCATAGCCGTGGGCTTCGGCGGAGATGTTCGGGAACCCCGCCGCCAGGATAAGGCCCCTGGTGAAAAAGATCAGCAGCCCCGTCAGGAGGCCGAATCCCAGAAAGATAAACTCCAGGGTCCGGGAGTAAACCTTGACCTTTTCGTAATCCCCGGAACCGACGGTTCTGCCGATGATGACCCCCGACGCGTTAGCGATGCCGTAGACCAGCACGCTGAAAAACTGGAACAAGTTGGCGGCTATGGTGTTGGCCGCCAGCACCTCGGTCCCCAAACGGCCCAGGATAGCCACCTGGGTGCTTCCCGCGATGCCCCAGATAATATCCCCCAGCAGAACCGGAAAGCCGTATCTGAAAAAGTCGCTGAGTATCTCCCGGTTCCGCAGGGCCAGGTCCCGTACCCGCAGGCGCAGGCTGCGGTCGACAAAACGGACATGGCAAAAGGTAACGCCGAATTCGGCGATCCGGGCGATCAGGGTCGCTATGGCCGCCCCGGAAACCCCCAGGGCGGGCATCCCCAGGTTGCCGAAGATCAGCACCCAGTTAAGAAAGACGTTGACCAAAAAACCCGTCAGGGAACTCAGAAACCCGACCCTGGTGTTTTGCACGCAGCGCATGGATGCGAGGAGCACGCTGTTGACACTAAAAAAAACATAGGAAAAGCACACGATCCTGATATACCGCATCCCCTCGGCGACAACCGCCCCGTCCCGGGTAAACAGATTGAGAATCCGCGCGGGAAACAGAAACACAAACAGCGTGGCGGCGGCCCCAAGGCCCAGGGCGCATCGCAGGGTAATGGCGATAACAACCTTGGCGTTCCGCGTATCCCGCTTCCCCAGATACTGCGCCGCCAGAACCACCATGGCCGCCCCCAGCCCGGTGCAGAACATAAAAAGCAGCCATTGCACCTGATTGGACAGGAACACCCCGGACAGGGAAAGGTCCCCCAGGGAGCCCACCATAAAATTGTCCGCCAGCCCTATCCCGTAGGTGATCAGATTCTGCATCGCCAGGGGCAGGGCGATTTGCGCCAGGGTTGTGTAAAACGTTTTGTCCTTTACCATGGGTTACGTTCTTTATTTTGGATTTTGGGCGCATTTCCGGCGCTCCGCGCCGGAAACCGGGCTATCCGCTCCAATACGGGGCGCCAGGCGGCGCCTGGCGCCCCGTATTCCGCTTCTATCCCTTGCGCGCCGGAGATCCCCCGCCAAGTCCCGGGGGCCTTACCTCCGATCCGTCCACCCCTCAGGATAGAGGATCCCCCGGGCCGGGCCGTTCCGCAAAACCCGGACCATGGTTTGCCGCAGGTCCTCGGCGCTCACGGCGCCGTACAATTCGGGCCGCCGGTCCAGCCGGGAGAAGGGCAGGTTCAGGATGACCGAATAGTTGGCGTAACTCCGGGCGATAAAGCCGTTGCTTTCCAGGGAAGTTTCCCAGTTTTTTTTCAGCGCCTCCCGGGATTTATCCAGTATATCATTGTTTACGGTCCCCGCGGCAAGCCCTTTAAAGAGGTCTTCGACGGCCGCGGCGAGTTCCGCCGCCCGCCTGGGATCGCAGGCAAAGTAAACCTGCAGACTCAGTTCCCCGGCGGGCAGGGGGGTCAAACCGGCGTTCACCGAAACCGAGTAGACCCCGCCGAGCTTTTCCCGGATTTCCTCGGTCAAAAGGATGTCCAGGTATTCGCTGAGTACCTCCGCCGCGGCCCCGCCGGTTTCGGAATAGGGGGCCGGCGCGTACCAGCCCAGGAACACCAGGCTCCGCTCCTCCTTTCCCTTATACACCAGGCGTTCGGTCTTGCCGGGGCGGACGATCCCCGGGTCGGTCCAGGTCTTCCGGGAAACCGCCCCCGGGGGAATCGACGCCAGATAGGTTTCCGTGTAGGCCCGCATGGCCTCAACGTCGAGGTTCCCGGTGAACACGAAGGTATAGTCCGCGGGGTTGAGGATCTCCCCCAGGAACTTCGCCGCCAGATCCCGGTCCACCCGGGCAAGGTCCTCCAGCTCCATGGTTTTAAACCAGGGGCTGCCGCCGTAAATGATCCGGGACACCTCCTTGGCAAAGACCGAATCCGGGTCCTCGTCCTGCTGGGACAGGATGGTCCGGTACTGATCCAGCATGGCCTTTACCGCGTCGGGGTCAATCCGGGGATCGGTAAAGCCCAGATAGATCATCTCAAAGAGGGTTTTGATGTCCCCGGCGGTGGCGGAACCCTGGATGCCCCGGAGGTAGCTGGAGGCCCAGAAAGAGACGGACACCTGCTTATCGGCGAGTTTTTTTACGAGCTCCGGCCGGGAATAGGGGCCCAGCCCCGAGGCTTCCAGCATTTCCGCGGCCAGGCTTGCGGATATATGCTCCGCCTCCGGGACGCTGGTGGTACCCCCCGGGCCGAGCCCGTAGAGGACTATCTCGTTGTTCCGGTTCCGGGTTTCCTTCAGGATGACCCGGGCGCCGTTGCCCAGTTCCCAGATAAGGGCCCCGGCGGGATCCCTTGTTTCGGAATCGATGGTCCCCGGCCGGGGGTCTTCATCGATGAGTTCACCGGTAAAAACCGCGGCCTCCGGGGGGGCTATCTTTGCCCGCCGGCTTTCGGATACCAGCGCCCGGATCCGCCGCTCCGCCGGGAGGGAGGCGGCCTCCGCTTCCGGCCCGGCCAGGAGTATCCTGAGGTCGTTGGCGGCAAAATAATCCCGCGCGGTCTGTTGGATCTCCTTGGCCCCGATGCCGGGGAGCAGTTTTTTGACCGCCTCCAATTCCCAGCTTATATCCGCCGCGGTCTGCCCCGCCAGGAAATGATCGGTAAAACTCTGGATATAGTCCTCCGATACCTGCCGGTCCCGCTCGGACACCATCCGTTCCAGATCAGAGACCAGGGACCGCTTGGCCCGGTCTATTTCGGCTTCGGTAAAGCCGTAACGGACCATGGATTCCTTTTCCCGCAGGAGTTCCCGAAAGGCGGCCTCGACGCTCCCGGTTTTAGCCTGGGCTGCCATGACATAATACCGGGAGGAGCTTCCGTAACGCAGCCCCCCGGCGGCGGCCCACACATAGGACGTTTCAGGCCGGGACGCCGCCTCGTCAAAGCGGAGGGAGAGCATCCGGCTGACCAGGTTGTCGATGACCCCCCGCCGGTAGGAGGCCAGGTCCCCCTGGAGGGCCTGGGGGGCCTGCTTGTAGTACATATCTATCCGGGTAAAGGTCAATTCCGGGTCGGTAAAGACCTTCGCCGAAAAATTCCCCTTTTTGGGGGGAGGGAGGTCGTACCGGGGGCGGTTCAGGGGGCTTTCCGGCGCCGGGGCGGTAAAACAGGCGGGTAATTCCGCTTCAACCACGGCTCCGTCAAAATCTCCCACCAGGATAATCGCCATATTATCCGGGCGGTACCAGGTTTTGTAGAAATTTTCCAGCCGCTCCGCGGGGGCGCCCTGGATGATCTCCGGGAGCCCTATGGGCAGCCGGTCCGCGTAGGGGGAACCCTCGAAGATTACGGGGATAATCTTTCGCGTGAGCCGTTCCGAGGCCCCCAGGCTGCTCCGGTATTCTTCCATAATGACCAGCCGCTCGTCATCCACATCCGCCGGGGCAAAGGTAATGGCATGGGTCCAGTCGTCAATGACTTCCAGGGCCTTGGAGGGGATCCGTTTTACCCCCTCCCCGTCAATTTCCGTGGGCACCTCGATGCCGAAAACGGTCTCGTCAAAGGAGGTATAGGCGTTCACCTCCGGGCCGAAACGCATCCCCAGGGATCGGAGGTAGTTGACCAGTTCCGACTCGGGGAAGCGGGCGGTTCCGTTAAAGGCCATGTGCTCCACAAAGTGGGCCAGCCCCCGCTCATCTTCCCGCTCAAGAACCGAGCCGGCGTTTACCGCCAGGGTAAGATACGCCCGGTTTTCGGGCCTTCGGTTCTCCAGGATATAGTACCGAACCCCGTTGGGGAGGGTACCGGTCCGGGCGGCGCTCATAAAGGGGACCGGATCAGCGGGCTGTCCCAGGCCGCCGTAACTTTCCAGGGCTGCCTTGGTACCGGAGGCACAGGCAATAAGGACAAAAACAGCCAAAAAGGCACATAACTTGGTAAACCGGGGGAGTATTTTCCAAAATCCCCCTGGTTTTGAGGAATGAGGCTTCCCAAAAACCGGTACGGCGGGAATGCCTGGTAATTTAATAGAATACATAATATAGATTATAATAAAATGAGCCGATATATAATAGGGAGTATAAGGAGGTTTTTCCATGAGACTGTTAACGCGATCGGATTTTGACGGTTTGGCCTGCGGAGCGCTTTTAGGATACCTTGGCCTGGCGGATGAGTGGAAATTTGTTCATCCCAAGGACATTCAGGACGGGCTGGTGGAGGTAACGGATAACGATATCCTGGCTAATATCCCCTATGTCAAGGGCTGCAAGCTGTGGTTTGATCATCATTCCAGCGAATCGGAACGGCTGAAGGGGAAGATTCAATTCGAGGGCGCTTCCCGGCTTGCCCCGAGCTGCGCCCGGATTATCTATGAATACTACGGCGGCGATGAAAAACTCGGCCGTTTTGCCTCCATGCTTAAATATGTGGACAAGATGGATTCCGGCAATCTGACGAAGGATGAAATAATTCATCCCAAGGACTGGATCCTGCTGGGATTTATCATGGACCCCCGGACCGGGCTTGGCCGGTTCAGGAATTTTACCATCAGCAACTACGATTTGATGAAAAAGCTGGCCATTGCCTGTGTGGATAAGAGCATTGATGAACTGCTGGCCCTCCGCGACGTAAAAGAGCGGCTGGATGTTTACTTTCAGCAGGAGCCCCTTTTCCTGGAGATGGTTAAAGAGCATACCCGGCTTGAGGATAGGGTGATCATCACCGATCTGCGGGGGATCGATCCCATTTACGCGGGGAACCGCTTCCTTATTTACACCCTTTTTCCCGAACAGAATATCTCCCTGTGGATTATCGACGGCAGGAACAAGGTAAACTGCGTCATCACCGCCGGGTACAGCATCCTGAACAGAACCGCCACGGCGGATGTGGGCTCCTGCCTGCTCAAATACGGCGGCGGCGGCCACCGCCAGGCGGGAACCTGTCAGGTCCCCTATGACGATGCCGACCGGATTATCCGGGAAATTACCGCCCAGATGAAAGGCTGAGGGACCGGCAGCCCGGGAGCCTTCCCGGCGGGGGCCGCTTTTTTTGGTATTTTTTTTGGAAAACTATTGTTTTTTTCCCGGGATTATATCAAACTGAATGAGAGCGGCGGGTAAAAAACCGCCCGTGTTGCTGCCATACTGAGCCCGCAGGGAGGCAAAAAGGAAGCTATGACCCATACCTCATCATTCTATCCCCACTCCTCCATTT
>JAISOR010000235.1 GCA_031275535.1 Treponema sp.
TTGGCCACCGGTTTATTGTCCGCCCTAAACCCGGCCCGGGATTGTTTTACCGCCCTGACCACCGCCGCAAGCGCCTCATCCTGCCCAAAGACCCGTTCCCTAAGCCTTTCCTCCAGGGCCCGGAGCTTATCCTTTTCAGATTCTCCCACGGACCGTTCCGGGATCCGGGCTATCCGGGAAACAATGGTTTCGATCTGGGGCAGCCCTATCTCGATAATATCCACGGACCCTTCCTGGGCCGATACGCCCTGGCTAAAGGCCCGGATGCGGGCAAAGGCCCCGGCCTCGTCGATCACATCGATGGCCTTGTCCGGCAGCCGCCGCTCGGTGATAAACTGGGCGGAAAGCCGGACCGCCCCTTCCACGGCCTCGTCGTTGTAGTGGACCTTGTGGTATTCCTCATATTTGGACTTAAGCCCCCGGAGGATCTGAATGGTATCTTCCTCGCTGGGCTCCGGTATATCGATTTTTTGGAAACGCCGGGAAAGGGCCCGGTCCTTGTCAAAGAATTTGCCGTATTCCTCATGGGTGGTGGATCCGATACAGCGGATCTTTCCCGAGGCCAGGGCGGGTTTTAAAAGATTGGAAGCGTCCAGCGCGCCGCCGGAAACGGAACCGGCCCCCACCAGGGTATGGATCTCGTCGATAAAGAGGATGGCCCGCTCTTTTTTAAGGATCTCTTCTATGACCCGTTTAATCCGTTCCTCAAAGTCCCCCCGGTATTTGGTTCCCGCCACTAGGGCGCCCATGTCCAGGGAAAAGATGGAAAAGTCCTTGAGCAGGGGAGGGACTTCCCCCGTGGCGATCCGCTGGGCCAGCCCTTCGGTGATGGCGGTCTTTCCCACCCCCGAATCTCCCACATGGACGGGATTGTTCTTGAGCCGCCGGCACAGGACCTGCACGGTCCTGTCCAGTTCCGCCTCCCGCCCTATAACCGGTTCAAGCTGGCCGGTTTTGGCCAGGGCGGTAAGTTCCGTGGCGTAGCGCTCCAGGGCGCTCCGTTTATTGGCCCTGTTTTTGGGGGAGGCATCGATGACCGGTTCCCCCTCATCCATGGTTTTCCCCTCCTCATTTTCTCCCAGGGGATTGGCATGGAATTTATTAAACCCAAAGGGCTGCTCCGGATCATCCTCGGAGCCATGGGAAATATTTTCCAATAGTTCCAGCCGTTTTACGCCGATCTTCCGAAGATAGTAGGCGCAGTAATTCCGCTCTTCATCGTAAAGGGAAACCAGAATATCCGCCACATCCAGGGTTTCTTTTTGGGATGATTGGCTTTGGAGTACCGCCCGCTCCAGGACGCTTTGAAAGCCCACGGTCTGGGTGGGTTCGGTATTATTGAGCACCGGAACCTTCTGTTCAAAGTAATTTTCCATGCCGTATTTGAGCTGTTCCAGATTGGCGCCACAGGCGGAAAGTATCTCCTGGACTTCATCAAAAGCCAGGGCCGCATAGAGTACATGCTCCGGGGTCAGATACTCATGGTTCCGTATCTTTGCCTCGTTATAGGCGGCGTTTATTATAGCCTGCACGTGCCGACTGATTTTCATCTTTTTTCTTCATCCCCTTGATACTTTAAATGTAACCATTATTGCCCTTTATAACAATGTTCTTTCTTGGAAATTTATTCAATAATACAACGAAGGGGAAATTCATTCTGCCGGGCAATAGCATGGACCTGATCCGCCTTGGTTTTGGCTATATCCCAGGGATACATACCCGCCATGGCCCGGCCCTTTTTATGGACATCCAGCATGATGCGGTTTGCCTCTTCCCCGGTCTTATGGAAGATGCTCATCAGGACATGAACCACAAAATCCATAGTCGTATAATGATCATTTAGGAGTATTACCCGAAATTCCTCCGGTTCTTTTAATTTTTTTTCGACTTTTTCGGATAATTCCGTTTCATTTTCCGTAAACCACGGCATCATCAATCCTTTAATGAACGTTACTAATAGAATATAGAAAAACATGGAATAAAACAACCGGTCAGGATTTGAGTTGACTACTTTGGGACCCCTGGGATAGCCTTATAGGTACCGAAGGAGTATAAACGTATGGCAAAGAAGGTTATTGTTTTTTTAGCCGATGGGTTTGAAGAGGTCGAGGCCATAACCCCCATAGACTATCTCAGGCGGGCCGGTCTTGAGGTCCTCACCGTGTCTATAGGCGGGGGTACTGACGTAAAGGGTGCCCGGGGTGTAACGGTAAGGGCGGATACAAGCCTGGCGGAGCTTAAAAGCCAGGGGCAGGCTGGTGCGGCTTCCTGGGACGGGGTCCTGCTTCCGGGAGGTATGCCGGGGGCCTCGAATATTGCCGCTTCCGGAGACGCCGGGGCCCTCTTAAAGGACATGGCCGCCGCGGGTAAATTGGTATGCGCCATCTGCGCTTCCCCGGCGGTGGTCCTGGCCCCCCTGGGGCTTCTGCGGGACCGCCGGTTTACCTGTTTCCCCGGAATGGAAGAAAGGGTCTCCGGGGCCAAATGGTCGGAGGAAAGGGTCGTAATCGACGGAAACATCATCACCAGCCGGGCGGCGGGGACCGCGGCGGCCTGGGCGGCCGCCATTATCGGGAAACTGGTAAACGAGGGGGAGGCAAAGAAACTGGCCGAGGCGGTGCTGTTATAGGGTTTTGGCGATGGGCTCCAGCTTTTCGCGGGATATGCCCGAGCCGGGGGCATCCAGCACTTCCCGGGCGGTTCTGTTTCCCAGGTCCGCACATTCCGCCAGGGGCCTCCGGCGGATAAGGGCCGCCAGGAACGCGGCGGCAAAGGCATCCCCCGCGCCGGTGCTTTCCCCGGGGATCAGCGCCGTGGTTCCCGCCGGGTATACCCGGTCTCCGGTAAAGACCACCGCCCCCCGGGGGCCCCGTTTTACCACCACAAGGGGAAAGGGTTCCCCCGGGCGGTACTCCCCGGTGGTCCGGCTGCCCTTTAAGGCGCTCAGTACCCCCTGCATACGCCCGCTTAGGAGGCCGTTTTTATGGTCCTCCCCGGGACTTGGGTTTGGGGCCGGCCTTTTACCCTCAAGGGCACGGCAGAAGGCCTCCGCTTCATCCTCATTCATAAAGAGGATCAGGGGATAGTCCCGGCAGTACCGGGCGATCTTCCCGGCCCAGGCTGCGGCAATGGCGGGGGAACCCAGATCCAGGGCAGCCACGGTTCCGCAGCGGCGGGCGCCCCGCAAGAGATGCCGGACCAGACCTTCCCGGCCCAGCATAAAGCCGTCCAGGACCAGGACCGCCGCTTCCTGCATCGCCGCCCGGGGAATGGCCGCTTCGGCCAGGCGGAGGGCCGCGGAGGGGGAGGCCGCTATCCGGGTTTCTCCCCCGGGAAGGGTGATGATAAGGCAGAGGCCGGTGGGAAGGTTGACCGGGGACAGGCAGGCCCGGACCCCCGCCTGGGTAAGGCCCTTTTCAAAGAGCCGTCCAAAGGCGTCCGGCTCCCCCCCGGCGGAGGCCCCGACCGCGCCGATGAACCGCGCGGGGACCCCCAGGAGGGCGGCGATTTTTGCCACCGTAGCGGCCCCGCCCCCGGCGGTGATAAGCGGTTCGGGAAGGGCCCGGAGGATGGCGCTTGTTGTTTCGTAATCCGGGTGCTGAACCGGCTCCGTGAGCCCTAAACGCCGGGCCTCCCCCTCATCCAGGGAGGCGAACACGTCCACCATGGCGTTGCCGACGCAGAGGAGCCCCCTTTTTTCCCGGCCCATCAGGCTGCCTATTTTGCCCCGGCGATTATGGAGGCCAGTTCCGGGTTTTTTTCTAAATCACCCTTAAGACCCTCGGCCCTGCCTTTATTTACATAGTCTTTGCTTTGGAAAGAATAGGTAAATTTGGTATGCACATCGTAGGTTCCCGCCATAAGGGCATAGGCGTCTTCGGTCATGACCAGCTCTTCGTCGGTGGGGATAATATATATGGGTATTTTGGAGTCCGCCGTGGAAATGATGGTTTCGGCATTCCGGGTCCGGGCAAGATCGTTCTTTTTGGAATCATAGACGATCCCTATGTCCTGGAGGCCCTCAAGAATTTTTTCCCGCATAAAGAAGGCAAACTCGCCGACCCCGGCGGTAAAAACCAGGGCATCCACCCGGCCCAGGATCGCCTGATAGGCGCCGATATACTTCTTCACCCGGTAGGCTTCCATATCCTGGGCAAGTTTTGCCCGGGCATCACCCTTTAGCGCCGCAGCCTGAATGTCCCGGCGGTCCGTATACTGGCCGGTTATGCCCAAAAGGCCGGACTTTTTATTCAGCGCCGCCTCTATCCCGGCGGCGTCCATGCCGGTTTTCCGCATCACGTAGAAGGGCATGGCAGGGTCCGCATCGCCGGACCGGGTCCCCATGATAAGGCCCTCCAGGGGGGTCATGCCCATGGAGGTATCGAAGGAACAGCCGTTCTTAACGGCATTTATAGAAGAACCGTTCCCCAGATGGGCGATGATAAGATTGGTCTTAAAGGGATCCTGCCCCAGGAGGACCGCCGCCCGCTTGGCGGTGTAGAGGAAGGAGGTTCCGTGGAACCCGTAACGGCGGACCGCGTGTTTTTCGTACCATTCATAGGGAACCGCATAGAGGAAGGATTCGGGCGGCATGGTCTGATGCCAGGCCGTATCCATGGTTGCGCAATGGGGTACATCGGGGAGGACCTTCTTTGCAGCCTCAATGCCCATGATATTGGCGGGATTATGCAGGGGGCTCAGATCCTTGATCTCGTTGAAAGCCTTCATCGCCGCATCATCCACAATAATCGACTTGATAAACTTGTCCCCCCCATGGACTACCCGGTGGCCCACGGCCTTGATAAGCCCCATATCCTTAATAACCCCGTGTTCGCTGTCCGTGAGCGTTTTGATGATAAGATCCACCGCATCCGTATGGGTAGGGCAGTCATGCCGGAGCGTGTATTCTTCTTTACCCTTTGCGTTATGGCTGATAAAGGAACCGCCCAGGGTAACCCGTTCCACGATACCCACGGCCAGGACATCTTTTTTATCCCAGTCATACACCTGATACTTGGCGGAAGAGGAACCGCAATTCAATGTCAAAATAACCATTATGAACCTCGCTATATTAATTTCAAAAGCCTTTTTTAAAACTAACTGAGTTTTGGAAAAGGCTCAATACCATAGGGGTATCTTCCCAGCAATTCTCATTTTCATTCCAAGTCGTTTTCTGGTCCGATAGAGGCGAGGAAATCCCGCCAGGTTTCGTGCAGGACATAGCGCAGGGCGGCATGCATCTCGTAGAAAAACAT
>JAISOR010000246.1 GCA_031275535.1 Treponema sp.
GTGGAAATACTACTTTCTGTGAGGGAGTTTTAAGAAAAGGCTCGATCACGGTCAGTTTTCCGTATTCCTCCGGAGACGGATTTTTTCAACATTGAAAAAATCCGCTAAATCCTAAAAAACGAGTACCAGCCTCAATGAAGAATTTTTAACCGCAAAATCGAAGAAGGAAAAGAAGGATGTCACTCTTCACCCCATTCCACATTTTCTTATTATTGCTCATCCCCCCATCGCTCCCCGCAAAGCTTCCACCCCAGCATATGCTTTCTCCCCACTTCACTCCCCACCCTCCACACTCTCTCAACCACGGCCTAAAAAACGCCGATAGGATGATATGCGAAGGGTTTACTTTTTATACGCCTGTCTTTTTGTTCTATTAAGTTTAAGTTCTTTCCTTTCCTGCGCCGTTGCTCCCGCGGTAAAAGTACCGGCCGAAGAGGCTCCTGCCCGGGACCTGGCTTCAACGGGGCCGGCGGAACGGCCCGGGATACCGCCAATCCCGGAACGGATCCTGGGAAAGGGGCTCACCGCGCCGGAGGATATGGCGGCCTTTTTACGATCCTCAAACCCCGGGGTGGAGCCGGAGTTTATAGAAGACCTGGCCCTGTTCTATATTGAGGAAGCCGCGGCGGAAGGGGTGAATCATGATGTGGCCTTTGCCCAGATGTGCCTGGAAACCGGCTTTCTCTACTTTGGGGGCCTGGTTACCCGGGACATGAACAACTTCTGCGGCCTCGGCGCCATAGGCCCCGGCCAGAACGGAGAACGGTTCCCCTCCCCCCGGATCGGCGTCAGGGCCCAGATACAGCACCTTAAGGCCTACGCCACCGACGAGCCCCTGCGGCAGGAACTGGTTGATCCCCGGTATCGCTGGGTTCGCTACGGTTCCGCCCCCACCATTGCGGGGCTCGCCGGAACATGGGCGGCGGATAAAGAATATGCCCAAAAGCTGCGGGGAATCCTGGAACGGCTTTATCAGAACACCTTTGCAGACAAGCCCGCAGGATAAGCTTAGAACTATCCGCCCTTTGTCCCGGAACAGCAGGAAGGCGGCTTACCTTTTAGGGTTTTTACGAGCCGCCACACAATAAAGGCCGCGGTCAGGACAAGGGCCGCGACGATAATTGCCATTTCCGCCACAGGGTTCATACCAATCCTCCCAACAAGCCCACCTGGTATACGATGCCGCAGAGGACCCAGCCCAGGATCAGCAGGAAGACAAGCTCAAAGCCCAGCCATTTCCATCCTATTTCCGCCCGGATGGCGGCCAGGGCCGCAAAACAGGGGGGAATAATCAGGGTAAAGAGCATAAGCACAAAGGCCGCAAGGGGGCTCATGTTCGGGTCCCTGCGGATGGCGTCCCTAAGGTCTTCGCTTTCCGCATCCTCTTCGGCGCCGACCCGGTAGAGGATCCCCAGGGTGGAGACGATTACCTCCTTGGCGGCAAAGCCGGTAACCGAGGCGGCGGCGATCTTCCAGTCAAAGCCCAGGGGTTTAAAGACCGGGGCGATAAACTTTCCCAGCCGCCCGGCATAGCTCTGCTCCAGGGCGGCCTCCGCCAGGGCCGTTTCCAGCCAGGCTTCGGCGGCGCTGTCCATGGGGGCCTGGCCCGCGGCGCCTGCCTTTGCGGCGCCGGGATGCTCCGCCAGGTAGCTCGCCATCAGGGCGTCCCGTTCCCCGGCGGAAGCCTCGTAAGAGGGGAAGCTGGTAAGGGCCCAGATCAGAATGGCCGAAGCCAGGATGATGGTCCCCGCCTTTTTTACGTACTGCCAGGTTTTTTCCCAGACATGCCAGAGGACCCCCCTAAGGGTCGGAGCCCGGTAGGGGGGCAGTTCCATCACAAAGGGGGTAGGGTCCCCCCGGAGGACGGTCTTTTTAAGGACCAGCGCGGAACAGAGGGACAGGACCACCCCAAGGGCATAGATCAGCATCACCATATTGGCGGCGTGATCGGGAAAAAAGGCGGCCGCCAGAAGCACATGGACGGTCAGCTTGGCTCCGCAGCTCATGAGGGGAGTTATGAGGATAGTGATAATCCGGTCCCGGGGGCTTTTTAGGGTCCGGGCGGCCATAATAGCCGGAACGGAACAGCCAAAACCGAGCATCATAGGGAAGATGGACTGGCCGTGGAGGCCAAAGGTATGGAGCAGTTTATCCGTGGCAAAGGCCGCCCGGGACATATATCCCAGGTCTTCCAAAACGGAAAGGAGAAAGAAGAGGATCACAATGAGGGGAACAAAGGAGAAAACCCCGCCCACCCCGCCGATGATGCCATCCACGAGAAGGGACCGGAGCAGCCCCGGAGGCAGGAAGCTTTGTAAGCCCGAACTGAGGAAGCCGAAAAAAAGCTCAAGCCATTCCATGGGATATTCCCCCAGGATAAAGGTAAGCTGAAACACCCCCCAAAGAACCAGGACAAAAATCGGCAGGGCCAAAAAGCGGTTCATAATAACCTTATCAATGGCCTCGGTAAGGGAGAAGTCCGGGTTTTTCACCCTTTGCACCGATTCCTGCACCGCGCCCCGGATATAGCCGTAGCGCTGCTCGGTGATGATTATCTCCGCATCCTTGCCAAAGTGCTTTTCTATCCGGTTTATCGATTCCCGGGCAAGCCCCTCGATGGCAGCCCCTCGGGGGTGCGATTCCAGGCGTTTAAAGGCATTGGCGTCCTTTTCCAGCAGTTTTACCGCCATCCAGCGGGCGGGATACCGCGAGGCAAACCCGGCGTCGGCGGCGATGGCCTCCCGGAGGGTCTCCAGCAGGGGTTCAATCTCATCCCTATAGCTGACCTGCCGGTCAAAGGGATATACCCCGGCGGCGGTCTCGTCGATCCGGTCCAACAGGGCCTCCGCGCCCAGGCCCCTGGGGCCCACGGTTTTTACCAGGGGAATTCCCAGGGTAAGGGAGAGGTGTTTATCATCAATCCGGATGCCCTTGGCCTCCGCTTCGTCGCTCATATTAAGGGCGCCGATAACGGGGATCCCCAGTTCCTGAAACTGGAGGCAGAGATAGAGGTTCCGTTCCGGATTGGTGGAATCCAGAACGTCTACGATGATATCGGGCTTTTCCTCCAGGATAAAATCCCTGGCCACCACTTCGTCGATGGAATAGGCGGTTAAACTGTATATCCCCGGCAGATCGATAAAGTGATACCGGCGCTCCCCGCGGATCCGGACCCCCTCCCGTTTTTCTACGGTTACGCCGGGATAATTCCCCACCTTGTGGTGGGCTCCGGTAAGGGCGTTAAAAAGGGTGGTCTTGCCTGAATTAGGATTTCCCGCCAGGGCGATTCGCAGAACCTTTGGATCCACGCCGCCCATGCTATTTCCCCGCCCCCGGGGGATGATTAGCCTCCCCCGGCTGCCCGGAACCGGCATATTTCCTGACCCGGCCCCTGCCAAAGAACCGGGCCGCGTCACGGGCCGCCGGCCAGTCCCCCACGGGTTCCACCTCTATCCCCTCCGCCTCAAAACGGCGGATCAAAATATCATAATCCCGAATTCGTACCTGCAACGGCCCGCGCAAAAACCCGGATCGGACTACGGCTCCCCCGGTCCCTTCGGTAAACCCCATATCGGCCAAACGTTTCCCCACCTCTTTGCCCAGGGCGACTTTTACCACCCTGAAAGAAGCTCCGTTTGGAGTATCTGACAAGAACATGAATTTCCCCTTTCTTTAAAGGCAAAAGCCAAGAAAGATTTTGGCATCCGCCTCTAAGTTAGTATAAAATAACACAAAAACCCCCGTCAAGGGGAAAATTAAGCTGGCCGGTACTATCAGTTATTCCATGTTGGTAAAAAACGATGAAACAACGTGAAGAAGGGTGAAGGGTGGAAGAAAGGGTGAAGGGTGGAAGAAAGGGTGAAGGGTGGAAGAAAGGGTGAAGGGTGGAAGAAAGGGTGAAGGGTGGAAGAAAGGGTGGAGGGTGAGGAGTGACAGGGCGGCCTAACGAGTAAAGGCGGCGGAGGAAGAGAGAGTGGGGTGGGAAGAAAGTGTATACTTTGCGGGGAACTGCCTCTTCCCCCCGCTCAAGGAAAGGCCGGGCAATGTTTTGGTGTATCCGTGATACCTTCGAAGAAACGCACCGGTACGGTGGAGAAAAACCTGGTGGGGTGTCATCGGACCAAGGTCCGCCAGGACCCCAAGGAATTTTTTCACCGTACCGGTGTACTTTCATTTAGAGTATCCCGGATAGAGAGTAAACGCTTTTGCCCTGCTCGTACTATCCGCCTATACACAGGAACCCCGGAATAGTATGATAATTGAATCTAAGGAAGCTGTTCCAAGAACTGAAGTTTTGGGAGGTTTTATTATGGCTCATCATGAAATTTTAGGGCCCAGGGACAGGCCCCCGGTGGGATACTGGATTCCCTTGAGTATTCAGCATGTATTCGCCATGTTCGGGGCAACCATCCTGGTGCCGATTCTAACGGGTTTAAGCCCCTCCACGGCCCTCTTTACCGCCGGTACGGGGACCCTGCTCTATATCCTTATAACCGGCGCCAAGGTACCGGCCTTTCTCGGTTCATCCTTCGCCTTTATCCCTGCCCTTATCGCCATATCCTCCTCCCAGGGGGCTCCTTATGCGCTAGGGGGTGCCTTTGCCGCGGGTGTCTTCTATTGTGTTGTGGGATTTATCATCAAATTTGCCGGTACCAGGTGGCTGGATAAGGCCCTGCCCCCGGTGGTTATCGGTTCGGTGATCGTGGTGATTGGGCTTAACCTGGCGCCCACCGCCATGGACATGGCCATGAATGATGGCGGAAATTACAGCCTGGTAATGCTCTCCATCGCCCTGGTGACCCTGGCGGTTACGGTGGCGGCGAATATCTTCCTTAAGGGCTTCTTTAGCACTATTCCCATCCTTATCGGCCTGGTGGCGGGATACCTCTTTACCCTGATCATGGGGTCCTTCTTCCCCGCCTATCGGCTCATTGACTTTCAGGGAGTACGGGACGCCCCCTGGATCGGGCTGCCCAGCTTTGAGCTTCCCCGGTTTAATTTTGTCGCAATTTTGACCTTTGTTATCGTATCCCTGGCAACCATCTGTGAGCATCTGGGAGATACCCTGGTAACCAGTAAGGTGGTGGGCCAGGATTTCTACAAGAACCCTGGTCTGCACCGGACCCTGGCGGGGGACGGCCTTGCTACCGCCTGGGCCTCCCTTTGGGGCGGTCCGCCCAATACTACCTACGGCGAGAATATCGGGGTCATGGCCATTACCCACGTGTACTCGGTCTGGGTTATCGGCGGCGCGGCGGTAATAGCGGTGATCCTCTCCCTGTTTCAGAAATTCGGCGCCCTGATACGGACCATCCCTACCCCGGTCATGGGGGGCGTTTCCATGCTGCTCTTCGGCATCATCGCCTCCAGCGGACTGCGGACCATTGTGGAAAGCGGGGTGGACTATAAGGACAAGCGGAACCTTACCATCTCATCGGTGATCTTTGTTATCGGCATCGGCGGCGGACGGCTGGCCTTTGCCATTACCGATGATGTCCAGTTCGAGCTGGCCGGGGTGGCCCTGGCCACGGTGGTGGGGATCATCCTTAACCTTCTATTCCCCCCCAGTAGGGCGGTTATTAAGGACGAGTAGCTTTACCGGCGGGCGGAGAAAATCGCCGAATACGAAAAAAACAGAGAAGAGAAATTTTTAACCGCGAAGACGAAATCGAACCTTCGGTTCCATTCTTCAACTTCTTCACCTTTGCGGTTAAAAGTTTTTCATTGAAGGTTGGGAATAATCTCAACTTTTTTTAAAAATTTCCCCCAATCCCCTTTACAAATGTTTTTTTATCTGATATGTTAGTTTTATATAATATTGTTATAAATGTATAACTATATAGGAGCGTATATGAAGAAGGTTTTGATCGCCTATTGGAGCGGAACCGGCAATACCGAAGCCATGGCAAAATCGGTGGCAAAAGGGGTAAGCGACGCCGGCGGCGAGGCGGATTTGAAGACCGTAGGCGCCGTTTCGGCGGAACTGGTTAAGGCGGCGGAGGCCCTGGCCTTTGGCTGCCCTGCCATGGGGGACGAAGTGCTGGAAGAAGCGGAGATGGAGCCCTTTATCAGCGCCCTGGGTTCCGCAGAACTGGGGGGCAAGGCCCTGGGACTCTTCGGCTCCTATGACTGGGGAGACGGCCAGTGGATGCGGAACTGGGTTGAACGGATGAAGGGCCTGGGAGCGGCGGTTGACGGGGAAGGGCTTATTACCCAACTGGAACCCTCCGAGGCGGCCCTTACCCAGTGTTATGAACTGGGTAAACGGCTGGCCGGATAATCATGGGCCAGAGCGCCGGCGGAGTACCGGGGCAAAGGGCAGACAAACGCATACTGGCCCAGGTCTACAGCCTTATCCCCCGGTTGGACGGGGACCTTCAAAGGCTGGAGGCTTTTATCCGCTGGGCCGCAGGCCCGGCGATTGCGGGGATTAAGAGCGCATCCCTGATACGCATCCCCTGCCCCGGCCTGAGCAGGGCCTGGAAAATTTGGGGAACCGGCCTCTGCGCTTCCATGGGGGTCCACGCCCTGTCTTTGCGGGAAGGACCCCTGGGCATTCTGGCCCTCCTGTTCCGCAGGCGGCGGCTCATGCGAAAAACCATGACCGGCGCCCCGGCCCGGTACTTGCGGTCCCTGGACTATCCGGTGGCCTCCGGTTTGGATCCCTGTCTGGCCTATTTAAAGGGCCGTTTTGGGCAGCCGGGATGCTTTCCCCACGAGGTGGGGGTTTTTCTGGGCTATCCCCTAGAGGACGTTATCGCCTTTAGAGCGGGAAAACCGAGCCCCTATGCCTGCCATGGATATTGGAAGGTGTATCATCGCCCGGAAAGGGCCCAGCGGGCCTTTGCCTATATGGACGCGGCCCGCCTAAGGCTTGTCCGGGAATATTTACCATGTAATGAAGATGGATTGCCGCTTACCTCTCTCGGCAATCCATAGTCAGCCTCGACGGTATTTGGGTTATTTAAAAAAGTACTCTCCATTCTTACCCGGGGGTGTATCGCAAGCCGCACCTCCGGGTTTTTTGGTGCCAGGCACCGGTTTAGTATGCCGCAAAGGGGAGGATCTCCGTAACTTCTACCCGGAACCGGCCCAGGGTGGCCCATTGGCCCGCATCAAACCAAAACCGGGGGAAGCCGGATAAACTGATATAGCCCCGGACCTCCTTAGGACGGTTTCGTTCCTGCCCCCGGAGCATGGTCCGGATCGCGGCCCGGGCGGCATCTTCCAGCGCCGTTTTTTTAAGGCCGATCCAATCCGCCGCTTCTACCGGTCCTCCCAGGGGGCCGTGCCCTATGGCCTGGACGTTGCGGATGGTCCCGCTTCTCCACATACTCAGCCGGTGTATCTGCACCGGGTTCAGGCGGTAATCGGTCCAGAGGTATAGGCGCATATCCCGAACCTCCGCGTCGGTGGCAAATAAGCCGGGGTCCCCAAAGGGGATGGTCCCCAGGGGGCTAAGCTCAAGATCTTCCTCGATCCCCCGGGCCCGCTCGCCTATATCATAATAAAAGGACCAGCCATAGATCATGGCGGAAAAATACAGGGCCGCCTCTTCCAGGCCCCGGCGGTGGGCGGTGGGGCTGTCCAGCGGGTAGGGCACATCCGCTTGAAGGGCAAAAACCGGTTCCAGGTCTACCCGGACCTCTCCCCGTAAAACCTCCTGGGCCGGGAGCTTATAGAGGATGAATACCATGAGCACACTCATCCATAGGATACGGGACATACGCTAATTATCGGGAATTCAACGCCGGGAAATCAGGGAATTCCAGGGATTCATGCCGAAACGGATAAGAAAATAGAGCCACCCAAAGGCGAAACCCGCCAGATGGGTCAGATGGGCCACGCCGCTGCGGAGCCCCACCACAGAGGATAGCAGCTCCAGAATGGTGAAACCCAGAACCATCACCGGCGCGCGCAGGGGTAAAATTCCCCAGATATAAACCACCGCATTGGGGGAGAAGGTGGCATAGGCTAATTGTACCGCAAATATGGCGCCCGACGCGCCCAGCAGAAAAACCCCATAGGCGCCGGTGATCCAATACACCAAAAAGGAAAAGCCCCCCGCCAGGGCGCCGGTAAGCAGATAGTAAAGCAGGAATTCCCTGCTCCCCATCTGGCGCTCAACCTGGGTCCCAAAGATGAACAGGGCCAGCATATTAAAAAGCAGGTGGCTGATCCCGCCATGGGCAAACATATAGGTAAAAAACTGCCAGACCCATCCTCCATAAACCGCAATCGGATTAAGGGCCATATAATAGGTTAATTGGGGGCTTATGCGTTGAAAAATAAACAATAGTACGTTAAGGCCTATAAGAAAAAATACGATATTATGATACCGGTATTGAAAGGGACGCCTGAATATATTCATCCTGCTTATTCCGCCATAGAAATTCTGTTTCTGCCGTTTTGTTTAGACTTATACAAAGCCTTATCTGCCCGTTCAATCATTATATTAGGGGAATGGTCCTTCCTTTTATTATAACAGGCCACGCCGCAGGAAATGGTAATTGTTATAACCTGATCTTTATAGAGGATTTTGCTTTCCTCTACGGTGGCCCGGATCCTTTCGGCAACTTCTAAAACCACCTTTTTACCCGGTTTAGACACGAGGATCACAAATTCTTCCCCCCCGTACCGGGCGGCAATATCCGCGGTACGGATATTATTAAGCATGATCTGGGCCACATGCTGCAATACCAGGTCCCCGCAGGTATGGCCATAGGTATCATTAACTTTTTTAAAGAAATCGAGGTCCATCATAATAATACTGAAGCCCTTGGCCTTCTTGGCCGCCTCCAGCCGTTCCAGCATGATGGTATACAAATAGTGCTTCATTTTAAGCTTGGTCATCATATCCGTGGTGGTCATTTCAAACAAGAACGCATTATTAATAGCTATGGACGCCATGATTGCAATGCTGACGATGTACTCCTTTTCATATTCATCAAAGGCCCCATCCCCAATACGCTCCCCCAGGATGATAATACCGTTAATATGCCCCTTTGCCTTTAAGGGAATAAGCAGGGAAGGTTCAAGTTTGATCAGGGTATCCAGGCCTTCCAGGGAAATTCTCTTTTCCCGTATCTCCTCCAGGGTATAACAGTTGTATTCGTTGGAGAAAAAGTGTATGAGCTCATGATTCTCCGGTATGGCATAGAAATGGTCCCGGTCAATCTCAAAACCCGTATAATTCCGGTGCAGGCTGAATTCCGCGGAATCCAGATGTTTTCGGACAAAAAGGCCGACCTTGAGTACCTTTAATTGGGCCATACAGATAAGCAATATGGAATCGATAAGGATATTATAATCCAGGGTCGAGTTAAGGCTCTTTGATATCTCAAACAACTGTTTCAGATCAAATATCTGCTTCTCGTACTGCTGGATATTCAGGTAATTATCTGCCGGAGGGGTCTGACTCTGTTTCTTTTTCATATTACCCTGCTTACTATATCCTTTTACTATATTAATTGTATACCTTTTCACCCTATAAACCAAGAATAATCCGGTACTCTTCTAAAGTATCGGCATGAACCAGGCGATTCCGCAGGGCGGCGCCGCCGGAAATTCCCCTGGTATAGGCGCAGAACTGTTTCCGCATCTCCCGGCAGGCGGCCCTTTCTCCCATATCCCGGGCCAGGAGACCCAGCTGGCAAAAAGCCGTTTTAAGCCGTTCCTCCCTATCCGGCGGGGTGTACTCCTTCCCGCTAAGCAGGGCCCGGGTGGCGGCAAAAATAAAGGGGTTCCCCATGGCCCCCCGGGCAAACATCACCGCCCCGCAGCCCGTGTCCCGGAGCATCCGCTCCGCATCCTCCGGGGTAAAAAGGTCCCCCGATCCCGCCACGGGGATCGGAAGCCGGGAGGCCAGATCCGCAATATGGGACCAATCGCTCCTTCCGGCATATCCCTGGGCCCTGGTCCGGGGGTGAAGGCCCACCAGCGCGGCCCCGGCTTCCACGGCAATCCGGGCGCATTCCCGGTAGTTTATGGATTCCGCGTCCCAGCCGGAGCGTAGTTTTACCGTTACCGGCGCTCCCCCCAGGCTTTCCTTCGAGGCCCGGACCACCGCCTCCACCACCCGGCCCAGCAGGCCGGGATTTCGCATCAGGGCCGAACCGGCCCCGGTTTTGACTACCTTGGGAACCGGGCAGCCGCAGTTAATATCCACCGCATCGGGGCGCCAGGGGGCCAAAAGACCCGCGGCCCGGTACATCACTTCCCCGTCGGCGCCGAAAAGTTGGATGGCGTACCGTTCCTCATTACCGGCGCGGCGCAAAAGATACTCCGTTTTTACCCCCCGCCGGATCAGGGCCTCCGAAGAGATAAGCTCGGTGGAGGTAAAATTTGCCCCCCGGTCTATACAAAGCGAGCGAAAGGCCCGGTCCGAATACCCCGCCACGGGGGCCAAAAAGAGGTTTCCGGGAATGGCAAGGGGCCCCATGCTTATGGGGCGGTACAATTCCATGGCAGAGGCGGGGTCTTATTCGTCAGGCAGCCCGAAGAACCGGTTGGAATTTTTCCAAAGAACGGCGCTCAGCTCCTCGTCCTCCATATCCAGCATTTCCGCCAGAAACCGGGCGGTCATGGGCAGGTACTTTGGCATATTCCGCTTACCCCGGTAATCCGCCGGAACCATAAAGGGGCTTTCGGACTCAATAAGGATCCGCTCCAGGGGGAGGACCCCAATGGTTTCATGAAGATTCCGGGCGTTCCGGTAGGTCAAATTCCCGGCAAAGGAGAAATAGAGGTTCAGATCCAGGGCTTTTCGGGCGTATTCGGCGTCCTCGGAATAGCAATGCAGGACCCCCCCCTTGGGGGGCAGCCGATCCCGGAGTATGTCCAGCACATCGTGGCCCGCATCCCGGTTATGGATGATCACCGGCAGATTCAGCTTGGTAGCCATATCCAGCTGGGTAATAAACAGCTCGATCTGGGAATTTTTATCCCCAAATTTACGGTAATAATCCAGGCCGATCTCCCCCACCGCTATTACCCGGGGCAGCAGAACGCTCTGCTCTATAATCTGTACCCAATCCTTACCCGGATTTTGTACCTCCGACGGAGAAACCCCCACGGCGTGATACACATTTCCCGCGGATTTGAGGTTTTCGTAGACCTTCACAAAATCATGAAGGCTATTGCATATTGAAATGAGCCTCAAAACGGAAGCCTGGCGGGCCTCCTGAATAACTATAAGCTGCTCAATAGGGTCATCGCAAATGAGCCCTATATGGGCGTGAGTATCAAAATATTGCATGGCTTAATCCAAAGGGATGAAATCAGATCGTTTCCAAACTGGATACCCTTACTATAACACAGTTTATTCCCGCCGTCAATGAAATATAATATTTTTCCTATTGGTATAGTGCTTTTCGCCATTGGTTGATGATTCCTGTCATTCCGGCGGGCATAATTCTTGCAATATATGATTAATATAGTCATAGTATTATCCATACGATTTTAGGTAAAGGTCGTGTGCTGTCATGATAAAGATCGTTCTTATCGATGGCCAAGATACATACCGGGAGGGTATGAAGATACTTTTATCCGCCCAGGGTGATTTTGAAATCCTGGGGGTGGGAAAAGACGAGTATGAGGCCATCAGGCTGGTAGATTCCCTGAAACCTGATATTGCCCTTATCGATATTAATCTGCACTTTATCGACGGGGCCCAGGTAATCTCCCTCCTAAAATACCGCTCTCCCGCTACGGCCATAATTATTCTTACCTCCCTTGATAGTGATGAATATATCCACCAGGCTATATGCGGCGGGGCTTCCGCTTATCTTTTAAAGGGTCCCGAGGTAGACAATATCGCCGAAAAAATCAGAACTATCTATAATGGCGGCAGCCTTATGGCCCCCGAAATAACCACCAAGGTCTTCCGCATGTTTTCCGAGCTTGCCAAAAACCGGTATAACCTGCCCGGTGTTTATTCCATACCGGAAGAGAATCTATCCATGCCCTCAAATATCTCAAATGTCGAGCTTAGGATAATGGGTTTTATAGGACGGGGCCTGTCCAACCAGGAAATCGCCGAACAACTCTGTCTTAGGGTGGGAACGGTCCGTAATTATATCTCTTCGGTGCTGCAGAAGACCGCCTTGCGGGACCGGACCCAGGTCGCCATTTTTGCCATCCATAACGGCCTTATTGTGGAGAGAAAAACTTCAAGCCCCGGCTTTTTTACATAAGGCTTCGATCACCCGCCTGTCAAATTCCTTGTTTTTATCCAACTGAGACACCTTTTGCAGGATCCCTTCGATGCCCAGGGGAAGCAGCTCCGAACGGAAGCGAAGATCCTCCGGGAATAGGGCCCCCTGCTCGTCGGGGGCCGCAAAGTCCAGGGCCGCGGCATATACCGCCGCAATGCCCGTAAAGGGGACATCCCTCTTGGCGCAGAGGAGCATGGCCCCGGTCAGGCGGTCATCCCGGCTTAATTTACGGGGCAGGTCCCGGCCGACCCGGTGGACCGTATCCCCCAGGGCCTGATTCTTAAACCGGCCCAGAAGATCTTCAATATGATCCGCCAGGTCCTGCCGGGTGTAGGCGCCGGGATACTCCGCAACCAGGGCCGCGGCGGCCTCATTCATGGCCTGCCGGACCCCGGCTTCCACCTCGGGGATCCGCAGCGCCTCGGGGATAAACCGCTTCTCCGGGTCCGCCCGGTATCCCAGATA
>JAISOR010000045.1 GCA_031275535.1 Treponema sp.
TTGTGTTGATACCGCAATTGCTGGCAGCACGGTTTCCCGGGCTGCTCGGCATCGCCGACGGTTCCGAGGTGTATGACGCATATACCAGCGCATGCACGACCAAATATAACAACGGCCGGTAACATTGTAAAAGGAGCCGATTTGATGAGATATGTGTTGGGAATAGACAGCGGGGGTACAAAATACCTAGTAACGGCCCAAGCGCTGGATGGGACGCGCCTCGCGCAGATTCAGGGTCCGCCTGCCTTGCATTACCGCATGACAGCCGAACAGGTCCGCCTGTGTATTGATGAAAATATTGACGTATGTCTGTCCCGGTTCAACGGAAAGCGTGAAGACTGCGCCTGCATTGTCTGTGGAACTTCCGGTATTGACCACCCGTGTGACCAGGTCACGGTCAACAACATATACGCCGGGCTGCAAGGTTTCCATTGCCGGACAGTGTGTGTCAACGATGCGGTGATTGCCCATTATGCAGCCACAGGTGGCGTCGGCGTGCTAATCATTTCGGGGACAGGTTCAGCTGCCTTTGGGCGCAACGCCGCTGGGGAAGAAGCACGCTGCGGGGGATGGCCACCGGTGATTTTTGGGGACGAAGGTTCCGGCGTTTGGATCGGTTACATGGCGCTGAACCATCTTGGCCAAGTGTTTGATGGACGCCGCCCGCCTTCGCGCTTTTCCGAACGGCTGCAAAAGACGCTGGGTATCTCCGGCGGAGAGGGGCTGATCGCCGTTTGCATCGAGATTGAACATATGCGCTGGGCCGATCCTGGTTTGTCTGCCGAGGTAAACGTCGCGGCGGGCGAAGGAGATGAACACGCCGTTAGTATTCTGCGGGAAGCGGCCCACCACACATTTGCCCTGGGCGATTCCATCGTTCGGAGGCTGGGCTTTGATAAAAAAGAAGAGGCGTTCCGCGTCGGGGTTTGGGGCAGCGCCATCACAAAAAGCCCATTGCATTTTGCCTGCCTTAAAGAATCTTTTGAGATGAAGCACCCCACCGCGGAGGTGCTTGTTTCGGACAAGGACGCCTCCGAAGGGGCCTGCGGTATGGCGTTGCATATTTTGCATGGCGGGGAATAGCAAAGAGAAAGAGTGATTCAGAGGGGCTCCCGGTCGGCCCCCAGATTAAGCTCGGGGAATACCGGTGTTGATTCCGCGGCGGCCTTGTTTTCCGCCCTGATGGCGTCAAAGACCTCCTGCCTAAAGACCTTAACGACCTTTGGCGCATTGACCCCTATCCTGACCTGATCGCCCCGGATTTCGATAATGGAGACGGAGATATCCTCCCCTATCATTATTTTTTCGTTGACCTTCCTGGATAGTATCAGCATGGGCCCTGCCTCGCCGCCGCCAGCTCTTTCATAATGTCATGTTTAGTCTTCCAGCGGGGATCTGTCAATACCGCCTGCCGGCCAAACCGCGACTCCCGGTTTATGATCAGGGGGCCCTGAAGATTTGCGGTCATGGGGGAGCCGTCGCCGGGGATGGTAACGACGGAAAAAATTAAGGCCTTTTCGGGGCCGGAAATGCCTATGTCTTTGAGGTCTTCATCATTGACATCGACCTCATAATCGGGCCTGAAGAGGAATGGATTTACCAGGATAAAGGCTATTTGCTCCACCTCGATTGATTGGAGCCAGTAAAAAGGCTGGCGTTCCGCATCCAGGAGTATATAGTCTTTGAAAGATTCAAACCCGTAGAGCCCCATGGGGAAGGTAATTTTTTGACGCTCATCCACATCGATAAGCCCGTATGCTTTTGTCACGACCTTCACATCTTTTCTCCTAAAAATCAGTTTTGGAGCCGGCCCTTTGTTACCGTAAAAAATCCAGCAAGGTGGGGGGAATAACCTTGGCGGCGGTCTGGAGGGCTGCCTTATGGGCAAATTCCATCATCCCCAGATCGGTAGCGGCGGTGGCAAAATCCAGGGAAGATTCCCTGCCCAGGGCCGCGGTGACATTGGGGATCGCCTCGTTAAGCCCCCGCCAGGTTAGTTCTACCCGTTCCTGGCGGCTCCCTATTTCGGCAAGCCGGCTTTGGATATTCCCCAGGGCCAGATCCATTCCCTCGATGCCCTGGCTTCCCACAAAGTCGCCGTCATTCCGGAACAGGGCGTCCCGGAGGCGGAGGACCATGTCAAAGGCGGAGCCCCCGGAGACCCTGGCGGCGGGGTGCCAGTTGGGCGCGCCGGGGTCCGCTATGTCGCGAATAATGCCCAGATCCTGGAGTACGCTGGAATCCTGCCGGTCTTCCAGCCGTATCAGATGGGCATTGGTCCCCTCCAATGCCAGCCCCTTGGTTTCGGGGTCCACATAGGCCTTTACCGGCGCAGGGGATTCGTTGATCTTGGCCACAATGGCGTGCAGGGTGTCCCCGGGATTAAGGGTAATTTCTTCCCCATCCACATAGAAAGCGCCGGCGCCGGCCACCCGGTAGTTCGTGGCGTCAACGGTGGAAAAGATCTGCATCTTTTCCGCCCAGAAGGCCTCCCCGCCGCCTATATCCAGGGTGGAGTAGGTCCCTTCGTTTATCTCCGCCCGCCGGGCCGCGCCGGCGCCCCGGTATTCCACCCGGACCACCATGTTCTCTCCCCCGTCCTGAACCGTTCCTTCCACAATGCGGAAGGGTTCGGTAAAAGCCTTATCCCCCGCAAAGAGCCGGCTGCCGTCGGGGCCGGTGGCGTTGGCAACGGAGACCAGTTCTTTAAGAAGCTCGTTGACCTCCATGGCCATATACTTTTTATCTTCGGCGGTAAAGGTCATGGTAGCCCCCTGGACCGAGATTTCCCGGATCCGCTGGAGGATCTCGTTGGCCTGCTGGAGGTAGCCATCGGTAAAATTATAATGATCCTTCGCATAGAGGGTGTTTTTCTCAAACCGTTCAAGCCTGGTCAGGTACGAATCGTACCGTACCGCGTGGGAAGCCGCCAGGGGATCATCCCTAAGCTCGTGGATCCTGGTCTGTTCCGCAATCTTCGACTGAATATCGTTAAGTCCCTGTTCCTGACGCCGCAGGTAGTACTGCATATCCGTATTCGACATATCCGTAGAAACTCTTCTCATATTAATCCCCCGTCATTTTTCTAGACCACGCCCATCCGGTTAATGATGGTGTCCAGCATACTGTTTATGGTGGTAATGAACCGGGCCGCCGCTGAATATCCATGCTGGTACTTGATCATGGCCGCCAGTTCCTCGTCCACATTGACCCCGGAAATAGATTCCCGCATACCCTTTAGTTGTTTCATAATAAGATTCTGGGTTTCCAGGGCCCGGTTGCTCTGTTCCCCCAAAAGCCCGATCCGGCCCACGGCGTCGGCAAAGTAGTCGTCAAAGGTAGCCAACTGGCCTACCATTACCGGGGTGTTCCTGATGGCGGCAATGGCCATGGCCGCTTCCCCGTTCCCCGGATTGGCGGGCCTGCCGTTCATGCCGAACCCGGCGGCCACCGAGCCGGGGTCCCGGAGGATCGCGGGGTTTATGTCGATCCAGCCCGAAGGATGGGCCACGGGCGCCACCGCGTAATCCCTGGCGCCCACCCGCAGGGCGTTGACCGCATCCGCGGCCCCCCAATCATAGGCCCCGCCGGGGCCGGAGGCGTTCAGGATCCCCGCATAGCCCGCAAGAAAATGGCCCGAATCTTCCACATGCCGCAGCACAAAATCCGGGTTGTCCCAATTCTCCGCGGGGGTGGCCTTGAGGGACAGGCGGCCTTCCCGGTCAAGCCGGGCCGTTACTTCGGCGCCGGAGTTGTTTATCCTGGCGACCAGCTCCGCCACCGTATCGGTGGGATAATAGGGAACCTCGGTCAGGCCCCCGCCGGAGGAGAGGCTGATGACCCCCTCGAGCCCTATCTGGGCCCGGCTTTCCAGGGCATTGGCCCCGGTGATGCGGAAAATATAGCTTGAATCGTAGGCTCCGTCCCCGTCCCGGTCGTAATTCCCGTTCACGTTGGTAACAAAGGGCCGCTCGGTAAAAAAGTCCTGCCCCGTATTCCCGTTCAGGCCGTAGGCGGCCCGGTGGACTTCGTTGACCAGATCCACAAAATTCATGGTCATGGAATCCAGGTTCCGTATTTCCGATTGGATGGTCTCGTCCCGCAGATCGACCAGGGCGGCGAGGCTGCCGTCCCGGAAGTGTACATCATCCCCGGTTTCTTCCCACACTATCCGGGAATAGCCTTCGGTATCGATCCCCCGTTCCAGGGAAAACTGCCGGCCTATTTTCCCCTGGACCAGGATAAAGCCCGCGGTATGGACCATGAATTCATCCGGGTCCCGGTTATCCACGGTGACATCGACTATCGATGAAAGCTTATCCACCAGGAGGTCCCGGCGATCCAGGAGATCGTTAGGATTATCCCCCTGGGCTTTGATTTTCTGTATATCGTTGTTGAGCCCCGCAATCTGCCGGGAAAGCTCATTCACCCGCCCCACCGTAAGCTGAATATCCTGTTCCGCCATGTCCTGGAGGCCCTTGAGGCCCCGGTACCGCTCGTGGATGCTGTCCAGAAGGCTGGCGCCCCGTTCAAGCACCGCCTTTCTGGGGGCCAGGTCCGCGGGGTATATCGAAAGTTCTTCCCAGGAATCCCAGAAGGCGTCCATCCTGCTGCGGACGGAATTATCCCCCACCTCCAGGTACATCTGTTCCATCATCCGGACATAGGGGTCCCGGGTACTCCAGTACCCTTCCCCCGAGGCCTGGGCCACGATCCGCTGATCCAAAAGCTGGTCCCGGAGGCGCTCTATCCGTTCTACCACCGTGCCCTGGCCTATCTGCCCCGGCGTTTCTTCCCGGTTAAGGCCCGGAAGGTATATGGGTTCAAAGGGCGAAAATTCCACCCGCTGCCGGGAATAACCCTCGGTGGAGGCGTTAGAAAGGTTATGCCCCGTGGTATTGAGGGCCTGCTGATGGGCCACTACCGCCCTCTTTCCTATTTCTATCCCTGAAAAAGTCGATGTCATGGATCCTCCTTAGAGCCTTTGGTTCAGCACCATACTCCGCATGTCAGAGGGGATCTGGGTTCCCCGCCGGGAATAGAGTTTCCCCTTCCGGTCCGGAAAGGCCGCTTCCAGAAAACCGGCCACGGTGGTCCGCGCTTCCCTAAGGTATGCCGCCAGGGAGTCGTTGGCCAGGCGGATCCTGATGCTTTCCAGCTTGAGCCGCCGGTACAGGCCGGTTAATTCCCGCCGTTCCCGGTCCGGCAGCCGGGACGCCAGGGTGTAAAAGCCCGCGGGTTCATCCTTGCCGCCGGTTTTTTGGGCAAAGGCGGAAAAGATCCGTTCCCGCTCAAATTCCAGGGATTCGAAATCGTTGCTTATTTCCCCCAGGGAGCCGAGGAATATTTCAAAATCCACCCATTCCCGGTTGAATACCGCGTTCCTGACCAATAATTGCAGGGAGCTGATCTTTTCCATGAGTTCTATTTCCTGCTTTAAAATAAGGACACAGGTCTCATATTCAGGAAAATCCGCATACCCGTTTGTATTCTGTTTGGCCTTCATACCATACCTCTACTCTAATATCGGCATTCTATTCCACGGGGTTGAGGAAGAAATTAATGAAGAATCCCCCTTGAACACCCCACCCAACGGGGAATAGTATTAAAACATGGACTTTATAATTGACTTTGAACAGGAAACCGACGGACGCTGGATTGCGGAAATTCCTGAATTGCCTGGTGTTCTGGCCTATGGAACAACCAAGGCGCAGGCCGGCGAAAAAGCCAAGGCCCTTGCCTTTCGTGTGCTGGCG
>JAISOR010000216.1 GCA_031275535.1 Treponema sp.
GCAAAATTCTACAACTTTCTTGAGGGAAAACCCTGCAAGGTCCGTCCCGCTCCCTACGATGTGCGGCTCTTTTATGAAGAAGATGAAAGCGACGATACGGTAGTTCAGCCGGATCTGACGGTGATCTGCGACGAAAAAAAACGGGGGCCCGAAGGCGGCCGGGGCGCGCCGGATCTGGTGGTGGAGATCCTCTCGCCCTCCAACACGGTGATAGAAATGGACCGGAAATTCAACCTCTACTTGACGGCGGGCGTGCGGGAATACTGGCTGGCGGCCCCGGAGGAAAAAGTGATCCATATTCACCGCTTCGAGGATGGCAAAATAAGGACCCATATCTATGGCATTGATGACACCGCCCTGTCGGACATACTGCCGGGTCTTGAAATCCCCCTGCAAGCGGTTTTCGCGGAGTAAGTACCGGCAGCGGCGGCCGCGTCCCGCTTCCTCCCCATTCCCCATCGCGGACAAAGATTTACTTGATATTCTGTTATTGATGTGCCATATTATAGGCATTACATCTATTAATTAACCCATTTGGGAGAAAAGAGACCCTTATGCAGTTCCATAAAATGAATACCGAACCCGAAAAGGGAAATCAAAGTTTCCTCCGCAGCCGCAACACCGCCAAGATACTGCAGGCGATCCGGCAAAACGATTCTTTTTCCCGGATCGATCTGGCGGAACATACGAACCTGGACAAGAAAACGGTCCTGAATATCGTAAACGACCTTTTGGGCAAGGGCATGGTCCGGATATCCGACCGCCTGGCCGACGGGGTGGGCAGGCCCAAGGACATCCTCGCAATAAACGGCGATTACGCCCGGTACGCCGGCATAGACCTGGGGGGAACCCTGCTTTCGGGGGTGGTGGTCAACTATGCGGGGGAGCAGATCGCTTCCCATGATGTGGAGGTCCATAACGGCATGGAGCCCGATACCTTAATAAAGCTCTGTATATACCTGATGGATAATCTCCTGAAAAAAGCCAAGTTGATGGAGTACGGGCTCGGGGGCATCGGCATCTCCTTTCCGGGATTTGTAAGCTCCGCCGCCGCGGGGAGCGTTACCAGCGAGGACCTCCCCAAATGGCAGAACATTCCCATCCGGAAAATCTTCCGGGACCGCTATAAACTGCCGGTATATGTGGATGATTGCAGCCGCCTGATGGCCCTGGCGGAACTGTGGTTTGGGAAGGGCCGGGATTGTAATAATTTTCTTGCGGCGGATCTGGGCTTTGGTATTGGATGCGGAATCGTCATTGACCGGAAGATTTTCCGGGGAAGCAATGAGAAAAGCGGTGAAATCGGGCATACCCTGGTGGACATAAACGGCCCTCCCTGTACTTGCGGTTCCCATGGCTGCATAGAGGCCTTTGCCGCGGGCTGGGCCCTGAGCCGCCAGGCCCAGGAGATAAAACAGCAACACGCCGATACCCTGCTCTTTGAAACCGGCGGAAATAACGCGGAAA
The DNA here is from genome assembly GCA_031275535.1 of Treponema sp. The sequence continues at coordinate 1,468 of JAISOR010000216.1, forward strand.
GCCCCGGCTTCCGGCAGGTGGTATTGGCGGCGAACCTGGGAGATCCCTATTGCCGGGATCTGCTTGTCCGGTCCGGTGAATATATCGGCATCGGGCTTTCCAACGCCATCAGTTTCTTCAATCCCTCCAGGCTTATCATCGGCGGCCCCTTGATCAAGGACAATGAGATCATGCTGGGTTCCATCGTAAAAACCATCAAAAGCAAATGCATGAAATTGATTCTGGATGATGTGGATATCACCGCATCGGAACTGAGCAGCAACGCTTCGGCCTGGGGGGCCGGCATCTCCTGTATCCTGGGGGCCGAAAGGGAATTATTCTCCAGTATACAGAACCGGCAAAACACCGACAGCGAACCGGTCTTGCATGATACCGCCGCTACTTAGAGAAAGGAGTATGCCATGAAAGCAATCGTCAACACGAAACTGATCCTCATGGACCGCATCATCTGGGACGGGGTTGTTCTCTTTGAGGGCGGAAAGATCCTCCGTGCCGGCCCCGCCGGGGAAGTAAGCGTCCCCGAAAACTGTGAACGTATCGATGCGGGGGGCCTTTACACCGGCCCCGGTTTTGTGGATATCCATACCCACGGAGGCGGGGGCCATTGGTTCCACGAAGAGCCGGTGGAGGCGGCGGCCCACTTTCTTTCCCATGGCGAGACCTTTATCCTGCCGGCGCTGTACTTTAGTTTAACCCTGGAAGGGTATCTGGAAGGGATCCGCTGTATCCGGGGGGCGATGGAACAGGGGCAGGGTCCCGCCCGGGCTATCGGGGGCATCTATATGGAGGGCCCCTACCTTAATCCCGGGTACGGGGCGGACAAGCTGAATAACCCCTGGCAGGGTCCGCCGGACCCGAAGCAGTATATGGCCCTGCTGGAGGCCGGGCGGGACCTCTTTAAGGTCCACTGCGTAGCGCCGGAACGGGACGGGGTGGAGGACTTTGTGCGGGCCGCCGCCGGGCCGGGGGTGGTTTTCTCCGTGGCCCACAGCGAAGCCTATCCGGACCGCATAGAGCCCCTCTTTCGTTACGGCTTACGGCTCATCACCCACTTCAACGATGCCACCGGAGCGGTGGTCCGGTATCCCGAGGTCCGGGGAGTGGGCCCCGACGAAATGGCGCTGCTCCAAAGCGATATGTATACCGAACTCATCTGCGATTCCCGGGGGGTTCATGTGGACCCCTGGATGCTCCGGATGGTGTTGAAGGTAAAGGACCGGGAACGGATCATCCTGATTTCGGACAGTACCGAATTTAACGGGCCGGACCCGGTGACCTTTGAACCGGCGCCGGATCTAAGATACGATTTTGATGAACAGATTGCCGGAACCTGCCTGACCATGGATGCGGCCTGCCGTAATATGATGCAGCATACCGGGGCGGGGCTCTGCGATGTATTCCGCTTCGCGGCCTTAAACCCCGCCACCCTCCTGGGGATGCAGTACGAGATCGGCAGCATCCGGGAAGGGGCCCGGGCCAACCTGGTCGTGGTGGACGATACGGTCACGGTGAAGCGGGTGTTTCTGGAGGGGGAGGAGATCCATCCGGCCCTTACTCCCCTATAACCACCACCTGCACGGTGCGTTTACGGGCCCGGACCTGATCCCAGTCAACAAAATAGGTATACCCGAATTCGCCCAGATCCAGACTGCCCTTCTCTATGGCCATGGTTTCCGAGCGGCCAAAAATACAGGAACGCAGGTGCCCGTCGGTATTCAGGCTGGTCCAGGGTCCCGGTTCGCCAACGCTGTTGCCGAACTCAACGTGTTTTGGGCCGGGATGCAGATACTGGTTTTCCACCCGGCAGGTGGGAATCAGCTTTTCCATGATATTACAAATATCCTGTTGCAGATATTCCAGGCCAAAATAGGTCTGATCGTGGGAACATTCCTGAATAAGAACCGAACAGGTGGTATGGTGGGAATAGAGCGTACAGATCCCCTCTTGTATACCGGAGGCGGCCACGATCTCCTTGACCTGGGCGGTAACATTGTGAAAAGTCGGATGGGCTCCTTCGGATTGTACTTCAAAACTTTTACGGACCATTTTCATAATTTCTTCTCCTGATTATATTCGCAGAGGGGTTTCCCTCAGGCGGTACTATTTCTTATGACGCGCGTCCCAGGCGCGGCGCAGCGCCCCGAGCATTTCATCTACCATGGCGGCCCGGTCCGCCGCATTGGCAACCCCGCTGGATGAACCGGTTGCCTCGGCGCCGGCATAAATGACCCTATACACATCCTCTCCGCTGCTGATGCCCGCGCTTTGCAGGACAAGGATGCCGGGATCCACGGATTTTATCGCCTCAATAGAGGCCTTTACATAATCCATGCCGCTGGTCTTGCCGGTACCGATGAGCCCGGTCGGTTCCGCCACGATAATATCGGGACGCAGCCTGGCTATGGCCTCAGCCTGGGCCACCGTATCGGCGCATACGAGACTCAAGAGCCCGGCCTCATCGGCCCGGCGGATCGTCTGTTCCAGGATGTTCAGGCTCACCGGTTTTTCGCAGTGGTTGATCATAACCCCCGCGGCCCCCGCGGCGATCAGGGATTCGGGCAAAACATCGGCCACCCCCCGGCCCGGGCGTATGGGGTCCATGTGGGGGGCAAATACCAGGATATGTTTTACCGCCCCCGCGATCCGCCGGATATCCACCAGGGGAGCGGTAAAGAGAACATCCACCTGATACTTGGCGGCCGCCTCATCCGCGGCCAGGGCCAGGGCGAATACATCATCGCCATAGAGATACGACTTTGGCCCAATCTCAAAAAAAGGCGCCCTTAGGGACCGTTTTCTATTCATAATAGCCCTCACTCTCATTATATTATCATAAAGAAAATAAAAAGTCAATAATATTTTCTTTAAATTTACTATTGATTTTCTAATCGACAAATTCTATGATTTAAACCGGAACAAGTCCGATCCTAATGTGGACGGGTAAATTAGGGAACCAGGGGGAAAGGGATGAACAAAAAATCCTGGGAACAGGCAATACAGGCTTTTTCGATAGAATCCGCATCCTTGACGGCCGCGGTTGGGCATATTGATAGAAGGGCCTTTGGCCACGCGGTGGATGCGCTGAAAAGGGCGGAACGGATTGCCGCCAGCGGCTGCGGCCATTCGGGTATCGCGTGCAGGCATTTTGCCCATCTCATGTGCTGCATCGAGCGTCCCGCCCGCTTTCTTTCCCCCGCGGAGGCGATCCATGGCGGCATGGGCTTTATCCAAAAGGGGGACGTTTTGCTCCTGGCCTCCCGGGGGGGCCAAACCGCCGAACTTCTGCCAATCCTGAGGATTGGCAGGGAAAAGGGAGCGGTCCTCATCGGCGTCACGGAGAATCTAAGTTCCCCCCTGGCGCTGGATACCGACGTGGTCCTAAAAATGTACGTGGAGCGCGAAACGGACCGGTACAACACCCAGGGAACAAGTAGCTTTTGTGTACTCAACGCGATTTTCGACGCCCTGCAAACGGCGCTGATTGAGGAAACAGGGTTCCGCAGCGAACAGTTTGCCCATATCCATCCGGGCGGGGCGGTGGGGAAACGGCTGAACAGGGGATAGAGGGGCAGACAGTAATTCCATATTTGAACGAAAAAATGGCCTGGGCGGGTTATCTTTCTCCCTTTTTGGAATTACTGGTTTTTATGATGGGTTCTCTATAGTAAAAAACGATGAAACAACTTTTTTAAGTATAATACAAAAAGGAAACCAACCGGTTGTTTCATCATTTTTCAGATTGGAGGGCTTGCTTTTCAAGAAATTGCTTCGAATTCGGTGATACTCGATTAGGGCCCCGGCCTCCTGAATGTGTTTTTCGTAATAATACTATTGACAATAATATATAATATAAAATAATATAAATTAATTACGATTCTCGTATTATACAGGAGGTTCTATGCAAATCGGTTGTGTAACGGAGATTAAGAAACACGAATATCGGGTAGGTATAACCCCCCAATGCGCCGCCGCTTATGCGGCCCATAATCATACCGTGGTTATACAAGCGGGGGCCGGTGCGGGAACGGGCTTTGACGACGCCCAGTACGTTGCGGCGGGAGCCCGCATCGAAGAGGACCGGGAGAAAATTTTTGCCACAAGCGATATGATCATAAAGGTAAAGGAACCTCAGGCCAGCGAATATACGCTTCTCCGGGAGGGGCAGATACTTTTTACCTACCTGCATCTGGCGGCGGATGAGGCGCAGACCCGGGCCCTCCTGGAACGGAAGATTATCGGCATCGCCTACGAAACCATACAGCACGAAGATGGTACGCTCCCCTGCCTTAAACCTATGAGCGAGATTGCCGGCAGGCTTAGTATTCAGGAGGGGGCAAAATATCTGGAGCGGCCCTCCGGCGGACGAGGGGTATTGCTTTCCGGGGTGCCCGGCGTACCCCGGGGTAAGGTGGCTATTCTTGGCGGCGGGGTCGTGGGCATAAACGCCGCCCGTATAGCAGCCGGCTTTGGCGCCATAACCACGGTACTTGATATCAACCCGAACCGGCTTGCCTATATTGAAGATATTTTTCACGGCGCCGTATCCACCCTTTACTCAAACGAAGATAATATCCGGTCCGTACTGGGTGAATGTGATCTTCTGATCGGAGCGGTCCTCATCCCCGGAGCCCGGGCGCCCCGGCTGGTACGGCGGGAACACCTGTCCCTGATGAAAAAAAACTCGGTCATCGTTGATGTGGCCGTAGATCAGGGGGGATGTATCGAGACCACAAAGGCGACCACCCACGACGATCCGGTCTATGCGGTGGATGACATCATCCATTATTGCGTGGCCAATATGCCCGGGGCGGTGGCCCTTACCAGTACCTTAGCCCTTACCAATACCACCCTACCCTATGGCTTAACCATCGCCGACCATGGCCCGGAGAAGGCCTGTAAAATGAAGAAAGATCTGAAACGGGGGCTAAACGTATACCGCGGAAAATGTACTTTTAAGGACGTGGCCGCCGCATTTGGGCTTGAATGGACAGATCCCGATAGTTTATTATGAAGAAATGCAGCCCGATGAAACGGATTGGAAAATTATTGATATTCTGCAAAAAGGATATGTGCCCAACAATACCATTGCCAGAAAACTCGACATTTCCGAGGGGACGGTCCGGATCCGGTTAAAAAAACTCAAAGATTCCGGTATTATGGAGGTAAAGGCCCTCATCAACCCGGAGGTCCTGGAAAACAAACAGCTTGCATTGATCGGGATGCGGGTTGCGGAATCCCGGCTGCTGGAATCTAAGGCGGAAGAGGTGTCCAATCTGGAAAACGTCCTCTCCGTTTCTATCGTATCGGGCCGCTATGATCTGACCGCGGAAGTCCTGGTAAACTCCAACCGGGGGCTGGTTAAGTTTCTTACCGAACAGCTATCAACCATTAAGGGGATACTGCATACCGAAAGTTTTCTGATTCTAAAAAGTTACAATAAATTTATCTAAGGAATCGGCATGAAGGTACGCTTCTTTATCCAAAAATAAGACGGATCACCCTCAGGTCCCGGTGTTTTCGATCTTCCGGTGATATTGACAAGACCTTGCCTGGTAGTAGAAGATTCTTCTTATTAGAGGAATAGTATGGTCACCCTAACAGAAATAGCAAAACGCGCGGGCGTCAGTTCCTCAACAGTTTCAAAGGCCCTAAGGGGCGGCAACGATATCAATAAGGATACTGCCGCCAGGATCGCCCTATTGGCCGCGGAGATGGGGTATGTCCTTGGGACAAAGAAAATCCATGGGCATAAAAAGCAATGTATAGGAATCCTATGCCCTGAAATTATCAGCAGCTATTATGCCCGTATTGTGAGCAAACTCACCGAGCTTTTCCGGGAAGAGGATATCGAGGTCTTCCTGTCCACCAGCGAGTTTAGCGGTCAACGGGAGGCCGCATTACTGGATCAGATGATTGCTTTGAAGATGACCGCCATTATCTGCATTACCGAGCAGAGTACCTTGAGCCCCCTGATCCGGGAAAAGATCATCCTCCATAGCCTGCCAATCCTGCAGATTGCCATGAACATGCAATCCATAGGCCATGATAATATCTGCGTGGACGAGCGGGCGGGTTTAACGCTGATTATAAACCATTTAACCCGGCTTGGGCATAAACGGATCGCCTTTTTGGGGGAGCAGTATTCCGAACGGAGGATGCAGTATTTTCAGGAAGCCATGCGGAAACACGGCCTGGACGAAAACCACGTCTTTATAACCCAGACACGGCACTGGCAGGCGGGATACGAACTGGCGGAGAAGTTTTTGAACAGGAAAAAAA
>JAISOR010000291.1 GCA_031275535.1 Treponema sp.
CTTTTTTCATCCATATTGGTTCTATGCCCTTCCCTTTTGTGTTTTTAACCGGCCTCCGCCTCAAGTTCCTGTAAAGCGGTATTCAGAAAATAATCGTTTTTCCAGGTTTCGATGTCGAAGTCCCGGCTGATAACGCCGTGATCAAAGAGGAACCGCTTCTGGCTTTCCAAAGCCAGAAGCCCCTTTAGGGACAGGGACGGTTCCAGGGTATGATTAAAGCCCGGCTGCAGGGTGGCGATTACCTCCCCGGGGGAACCGTCGAGCTGGCGGGAGAACAGTTCCACGGTCTCCGGATAATGGGTTTTGGCCCACCGGGCGGCCCGCAGGGTTTGTTTAACCCATTCCACCACTACTTCCGGGGCCGATTCGGCCAGGGCGCGGCTCACCGTTAGGATGTTGGGGTGTTCGTTATTGATGGGCCAGACATATTCGGGGTCCGCGGAGGTCTCGTAGACGGCCTTGTATTTACCCGAGGCAAGCAGCCGCTGGGCAAATACAAACCGGGCAAAGATGGCATCCACCCTTCCCCCGTCGAGGGCGCCGGATTCGGTGGTCCCAAAATCGCTGTGGCTCTGCTCCGCGGGAAGGTCGATAAACTGTACCTCCCCCGGCGCGACGCCCCGGGCGTTCAGGGCGGTCTCGTAGCCCCTCAGCACCGCGGCGTGGTACCAGTCCACAATCGGGCCGGGCCGTATCGGAACGCCCAGTTTCTTTCCCCGCAGATCCTCTACCCGGCTGATATCCGAATCGATCCGGACCAGCACATAGTGGCGGACATAGAGGAACGCAATGCCGATGAGTACCGGTTCCGCTCCGCTTGATTTTGCCCAGATTGGCGGGGTATTGCCCCCTTCCCGGAACAAAGCGTCGTCCTGGTAATCAAAATGGACATGCCAGCGATCCTGGGGAAGGGTCTGCAGCCGTACGGGGTTTACCCCCCGTTTTTCATAGGCCTCTTTAACAAATTCGTCCCGGTTGGCCGCGATAAAACCGGCGTTGCTCACCGGGCAGATAGTATACCTGAATTCTTGTACCGCCATAATATTACTCCTTAAATAGTGTAGGTTCCGATGGTTTCGCTGAACGCGTTTTCCACCATCTTTCTAAGGCTTGCAAAATCCGGGCTTTTCCGGTCCCGGCTCCGGGGCAGGGGATTGGGGATGATGTTGTTGATCTCCGCCGGACGCGGGCTGAATACCACCACCCGGTCCCCCAGGAAGATAGCCTCTTCAATGTCATGGGTGATGAGGATCATGGTGGTTCTTTCCAGCTCCCATATTTTTTCTATTTCTTCCTGCATACGGACCCTGGTCAGGGCATCCAGGGCGCCAAAAGGTTCATCCAGGAGGAGTACCTTGGGCTGGCAGATCAATGCCCGGGCAATGGCGACCCGCTGGGCCATGCCCCCCGAAAGTTGTCCGGGGTAGGATTTTTCAAAATCCAGGAGCCCTACCTTCTCAAGGTAGTACCGGACCCGGTCCCGAATGTACCTCTTGGAACCCGTAAGGCCCATCGCCACATTAGCCCCCACGGTCAGCCAGGGAAACAGGCGGTGTTCCTGGAAGATGATCCCCCGATCCCGGCCCGGCTTAGTGATACGGTTCCCGTCCAGCAGAATGTCTCCCTCATAATCCTTTTCCAGCCCGGATATCAAACGCAGGAGTGTTGTTTTTCCGCATCCGCTGGGGCCGATAAGGGACACGAATTCTCCCTTTTCAATAGTAAGAGACACATCGTTGATGGTTTTTACATCCCTGGTTTTTGTGTAAAAGGTTTTGTGGACATGGTTTATTTTAAGGTTTGTTGTTTGTATTGCGGTGTCCGCCATATCCCCCCCTTACTTCTTTTCGCCGCTGAAGCCTTTTCGCCAACGCAGCAGATGATTGGCCGCGAAAAGAATGCCCCTGTCAATAATGAATCCGAGGATGCCGATAATCACCATCAGGCCGATCAGTTTATCGGATTCCAAAAAGTCCCGGGCATGGAGCAGCCCGTACCCGAGCCCGGAAAGCCCCGCAAGCATTTCCGCCGCTACCACCGCCATCCAGGCGAAACCCGCCCCCAGCCTGAGCCCCGTAAAGATCAGGGGCATGGCCGAGGGCAGGATCACCCTGAACAGCCGTTTGAAGTACGGAACCTCCAGAACCGCCGCCACTTCGATATAATCGTTGGATACTCCCCGGATCCCCTGGAGGGTGTTGACAAAGATGGGAACAAACACCGACTTTCCGATAATGATATACTTGGAAAGCTCGCCGATCCCAAACCAGAGGATGATCAGCGGTATCCAGGCCATCATGGGTATCTGGCGCATTACGTCCACCAGGGGCGATACAAACCGTTCCACGAGTTTTGACAGGCCGCTGGCGAATCCCAGGGTGATCCCAATCAGGGCTCCCCAGAAATAACCTACCAGCACCCGGTAAGCGCTGGCCTTAAGATCGATGGCCAGGGTTCCGTCCCGGATGATCTTGAGGATCCCCTTTATCACGTTAACCGGGGAGGGGAGTACCACTTCGATAAACACCCCCGCTGAAGACAGGGACTGCCAGAGGACAATAAGCAGTACCGGCGCCGCCGCCAGATTGGCTATTATTTTGGTC
>JAISOR010000010.1 GCA_031275535.1 Treponema sp.
GTTATGAGATCGTTCAGCACCAGTTCGCCGGAAAGGAGATCTCCGGTTCTCGCGTAGCGCGACACCGCCTCGGGCATTCCGCCGCAGATAAGGAACGTTTTAAGCCTGTTCAAGAGCTGCCGGTGGATAGGTTCCGGCAGCGGGCGGGCGGGCGACGCCTCATGTACCGCCTGAACCGCCGCCCCTTCACCCAGGGCGATAAGAAACTCGCCAAAGCAGAAGGGATACATAAAAAGAGAGCGGATACGGCCGACACCGAAAGAGGAAATTTCCTCAAGGGCGAATTCGAGGAGAGAACCCGCCGCCGCCACATGAAGCTCCGGGTATTTTTCATAAAAATAACGGAGCTTCGAGAGTGCGGCCTGGCTGTTCTGGATTTCATCCAGGAACAGCAAAGTTTCACCGGGTACAATGGGGGTACGGCAATAGAGCGCCAGTTGGGAACAAATATCCCGCGGGGAAAGAGCGGTATCAAAAAACGTACCGGCTTCTTTATCCTCGTCAAAGTTGATTTCGACGAAATACCGGAAATGCCTGCCAAGCTGCCTGACAGCCGAAGATTTCCCCACCTGCCGGGCGCCGCGCAGGAGCAGGGGCTTCCTATCCGGTGGAAGTTCCTTAGTCCAGGAGAGGAGCCTTTGGTCTATGTTTCGAGGGAAATACCGGTTTTCCATATTTTCCTACCCAAGAATGGCATAAAAACTGATAATATGCAAGGCTAGAATTTGAATATTTTGAGAAAATGAAAGGCTAGTACTTTGTAGCCGCTAAATGGCTATATATTGGGAACCTCTAAAAACTGAAGTTTTTAGAGGTTTTCTTACCTACACCAGGGTCCTGGCTATCCGCACAATATCCGCAAAGACGCCGCCGGCGGTAACCTGGGCGCCCGCGCCGGGGCCTTTGATCACCATGGGGAGCGTGGAGTAGCGGTCGGTGGTGATGACCACGATATTGTCCGAATCCACCAGGGACCGGAAGGGGCTTCCCGGGGGCTCGGCCCGGAGGGACAGGCGGGCGGCGCCTTCCTCAATAAGCGCCACATACCGCAGGGCCTTCCCTTCCGCCTCGGCCGCGGCCCGGCGTTTCTCAAAGGCCCCGTCGGATTTTTCAAGTTCCGCAAAAAAGGCCTCGATTCCGACGGCCTTAAAACAGGCGGCGGGGAGGATGGGCTCTATGGCCACCGAAGAAAATTCCAGGGACATGCCGCATTCCCGGGCCAGGATCAGGGCCTTCCGGGCGGCATCCATGGCGTTAAGGTCGTCCCGGGGATCGGGTTCGGTATAGCCCTTGGCCTTGGCCTCCCGGACCAGGGCGGAGAAGGACTTCGAGCCGTCGTAGTTGTTAAAGATATAACTCAGGGTTCCCGACAGCACCGCCTCGATGCGCTTGACCCGGTCCCCCGAGAGGGCCAGATCCCGCAGGGTGGATATTACCGGGAGCCCCGCGCAGACCGTGGTCTCGTAGAGATAGGGAATCCCCCGATCCTTGGAATACTCCGTCAGGGTCTTATAGTATTCCAGGCTCCCCGCATTGGCCCGTTTATTGGGGGTTACGATGGGAACCGCGGACCGGAGGATCTCCGCATAGGAGGCGGAAACCTCGTCGCTGGCGGTACAATCACAAAAGGCCGTGTTGGGAAGATTAAGGGCCTTCATCTTTTCAATAAAAAGGGGCAAAGACAGGGGCTCGGTTTTTGCGTCCTCCGCCTCTAAAAGGGACTTGAGCTTCCTGGGGTCCAGCCCCTGGGAATTGAAGATCATCCTCCGGGAATTGGCGGCCCCCACCAGGTTAATACGGATCTTGTGTTCGTCCGCCAGAATCTCCTGGTGTCCCGCCAACTGGTCCAGGAGGGTCCCCCCGATAAGGCCGGTTCCCAGGAGGAAGAGGTTTACCGAACGGATTCCGGAGAGGAAGAAGGCCTCATGGATAGCGTTCATGGCCTTGGCCTCGTCCTGCCGGTTTATGACCGCCGAGATATTAAGCTCCGAGGAGCCCTGGGCAATGGCAATTACATTGACCCCGTTCCGGCCCAGGGCATGGAAGACCTTGCCGGATATGCCGGAGGTGCTTTTCATCCGGGAGCCCACCACGGCGATAATAGAAAGCTCCTCCTCTACCACCGGGGCTTCAATGGCGGCGGCGGCAATTTCCTCCGCGAATTCCTCCATAATCGCCGAGGCCGCGGCTTTTCCGTCCCGGGGGGCCACGGCAAAACAAATGGAATATTCGCTGGAAGCCTGGGTAATGAGGATCACGCTGATCTTCTTCCGCGCCAGGGCGCCAAAAAGCCGGGAGGAAAAACCGGCGACCCCCACCATCCCCGTACCCTGGAGCCGGATCAGCGTGATCTGCCCCAGGGAGCTGATGCCCCGGATGGCGTAGTTCCCCGGCGCCGCGTCGTTAATGATGCGGGTCCCGGCACAGCGGGGATTAAAGGTATTCCGAATCAGGATGGGGATGCCCTTTTCCAGGGCCGGCCGGACCGTGGGGGGATGCAGAACCTTGGCGCCGAAATGGGAAAGCTCCATGGCCTCGACATACGAAATGGTATCGATTAAAAAGGCGTCTTTGACCAGCCGGGGGTCCGCGGTAAGGATACCGTCCACATCGGTCCATATTTCCACCGCCTCCGCGTCCAGGGCGGCGCCGAAAATAGCCGCCGTCAGGTCCGAGCCCCCCCGGCCCAGGGTGGTGGTAATACCCTCCGGGCCGGCCCCTATAAAACCGGTGGCTACCAGGAGGGGGGATTTTTTTTTGCACCGGGAACGGATGCGGGCATAGGTCTCTTCCGGGAAGAAACGGGCGGCCCCGTATTGGCCATCGGTCACAATTAAGGGCCGGGTATCAAGGTACTCCGCGGGGATTCCCCGGGAGTTCAGGATTGCGGTTATGAGGGACGCCGACAGGCGTTCCCCAAAACTCATGATATAATCCAGAATCCGGGGAGAAAGCTCCCGGAGGATCTCCACCCCGTCCAGGGTACGGTTCAGTTCCGCAAAGAAGGCCGCCATGACGGTCCGGGCGGTTTTCCGGGGTTCCCCCCTGAGAAAGGCCGCCAGGATCTTCTCATGCCGTTCCCGCATGGCCCGGATCGCGCCGGCATAAGCGCCATCCCCGCCGGCGGCCCCAAGGGCCGCCTGGCCGGCTATTTCGATGAGTCCATCGGTCACGCCGGAAAGGGCGGAAACCACCAGCACCCGCACCTGGCCGGCATGTTCCCTGTCTTTAAGGATATCAACAAGTTTACCAATAGCCAAAGGAGAACCCACCGAGGTGCCTCCAAATTTCAGAACCCGCATATAAACTCCTTAAGTACCACCACAGAATTGATACGATTTTTCGGCCTCTTTATCAAGATA
>JAISOR010000072.1 GCA_031275535.1 Treponema sp.
CTTTTAGCCGCGGCGGCCCCCCTGTGGGGGGATTCGGAAATTACCACGTTCACGGATTTAAACTTTACCATTTCCAGTCTGCCCGAAGCAAAACTCGGGGTGACCCAAAATTTCGTCTTCCCCGTGCTTCAGGGAACAGGGCCTTTGACCATGGGGAATAATCTCAGGACCGCCCTTACCGCCGAGCTCTCCCCCATATCGGTAAACGGCATCGCCGAGTTTATCTGGACCCCCATCGCCTTTTTCCAGGCCGCCGCCGGGGCCAGGGCGGGGTCGGGCTGGAATATAGCGCTTTTTGGGAGCGACATCAAAGGCATCGGGATAAACAGGCGGGGCCCCGGCGGAACCGCTGAAACGGAGGGTTCCGGCTTTGAGGGACTTCTCTGGAGCGCCCAGGCGGGCGGGACCCTCCAGTTTGACCTGGCGGCGGTCCTGCCGGGGGACTGGCATCATGTGGTTTTTCAGAGCTATCACGAAATTCGCTATAAGGGATATACCGCCGCCGCCAGCGGCGACTCCTGGTATTTTGAAAACGACGATGGGGAAAACCGGAATGGTTTTAACTACTACGGTAATTTCCTCCTGGGCTACCAGATGCCCCTCTTCCTTAATACCCTGGCCCTTATGGCGGAGGTGGACAAGTACCTCTACGATACCCCCGGAAGGGACGACTGGGGGGACGGCCTGGGCCGTTGGACTTTTTCGGCGCTCTTCAATTTTACCATCACCGAACGGTTCAGCGCCGCCCTGGCCGCCCAGTTCAGGACCAGGCGGAACTATACGGATGATACCAAAGATGCGGCCTTTTATCAGGACCGGCGGATTCGGGACAATCCCTCCCGGCATCTTGAATTTTACCGGGTAGCGCTTATCATGACACTCCGCCTGCACCAGGGCGCCCTGGGAAAGAGCAATGTCCCTTAACTGGAAAGAGATCAACCTCATCCTTTCCGAATTGGATCTGCCCGGTTCCCAGATACAGCGGGTAATACAAAGCGCCTATGATGTGCTGGTCCTGCAGATTTACGGCAAGGGGGGGGCTAAAAACATCCTGATCTCCCTTACGCCCGGAGCATGCAGGGTTCATCAAACCTATGGGGGGATCCCCAAGACCGAAAAGCCCCTGCGGTTTGCGGAGTTTTTGAAGTCCCGGATCCTGAACGGCCGGATCGAAGGGGCGGAACAGTTGGGGGATAACCGCATTCTCCGGCTCCTGATCCGCCAGGGGACAACCCGGTACCGGCTTTACGCCCGGCTCTGGTCCAACGCTGCCAATGTAATTGTCACCGGCGAAGATGGAACCATCCTGGACGCCATGCGGCGGCTCCCTAAACGGGGGGAACTTACCGGAGGCCATTACGAGCCCGAGGCCGCGGCGGGGGAATTGGCGGCCCGGGAGTACGCAATCCGGGAACTGCCGGGGGACCTTTCGTTTAATGAAAAGATAGACGCCTGGTATGCGGAACATGGAGGGGCCCTGTCCCTGGAGAGCCTGCGGGAACAGGCCCGGCGGACCTTTGAGGGGAGCATGGGCAGGCTTAAGGCCTCTCTGGAACGGCTGCGGGCCAAGGAGGCGGACTATGCGGCGGCGGACCGGTTCAAGGAATACGGAAACATCATCATGGCCAACATGGCTTCCATCCGGCCCGGGGATGCCTGGCTGGATGCGGACAATTTTTATACCGGGGAACAAATTCGGATTAAACTGAATCCCAAAAAGGGGCCCGCCGTCCAGGGGGAGCTTTATTATGAGCAATACCGGAAGGCGAAAAACGGACTGGCCGATGTCCGGGCCGAACTTGCCGCCGGGGAACGGGAATTGGCGGAGCTGGAAGCTGCCCTGGAACAGCTTCTGGCGGAAACCAATCCCCTAAAGCTGCACCGGCTCCTTAAAAACAGGGGCCTAAAGCCCGCCCAGCCCGCAGACCGGAAGCGGCCGGGCCTTTCCTTTAGGGTAAAGGACTGGCTCATCATCGTTGGCCGGGATGCGGCGGAAAACGATGCGCTCCTGCGGAGGCACGTCAAGGGAAACGACCTCTGGCTCCACGCCCGGGATTATCCCGGCTCCTATGTGTTTATCAAACAGCGTTCCGGCAAAACCGTGCCCCTGGAGATCCTGCTGGACGCAGGCAGCCTGGCCCTCTTCTATTCCAAGGGCCGCAACAACGGAGAGGGGGACCTCTTCTATACCCCGGTAAAATTCCTCCGCCGGGCCAAGGATGGCCCCAAGGGGCTGGTTATCCCCAGCCAGGAAAAGAACCTTCACATAAAGGTAGATGAACGCCGCCTTAAAGAACTGGAACACTGCCGTATAGTGTGAGGAAGGGAAAGCCTCGCATTTGATCCGGATTTGAAAAAAACTATACATTTAGCCGCTTTTGCTTGCAGGATGCCTCCGGTGATCCTACACTTAAAGGATGGAGGAAATCAGCATTCCCTCAAAAATAAAGGTCCGGTCTCCTGTTGTAGCGGGGTTGTTTTACCCGGACGACAAGAATTGCCTGGAGGCCCGGCTTAGGTCCTTAGGGATTGAATGTGGCGGCGATGCGGCGGCCATCATTGCCCCCCATGGGGCCTGGGAATTTTCGGGGCACATCGCGGGAAGCGCCTTTCTTAGCGCCTCCGGAAGAACCCGGAAACGAAAAGACGGGAAGGGCATATCAAGGGTCGTCCTCCTGGGGACCATCCATACCCACCCGGAGGAACAGATATTCCTGTCGGATTCTTCTTTTTTTGAAACCCCCCTGGGGAATCTTCCGGTAGACCTGGAAACAGAGGAGGAATTGGCCTCCTGTAGTACCCTTTTTGAAATAAACGATATTCCCCACCTTAGGGAACATTCCCTGGAAGTCCTGCTTCCCTTTATACAATTCTGTTTTCCCGATACGGCCATTGTCCCTATTCTGATGGGTAGTTCCCGGATCAGCCTGGTTTCGGCCCTGGCGCGGGCCCTGCACATCGTCTTTGAACCCCTGATGGATCAGGTCCTTTTTGTGGTTTCCTCCAATCTTTCAAAAAACAGGGATGAAAATATCGCCCTTATCCAGGCCAGGGAATGTATACGCCTCTTAGAGGAAAACGAAACCGGGAAGTTTGTGTCCGGAATGTATGACGGCCGGATAAGCGCCTGCGGGGCTTCCCTTATTGCGGCGCTTCTGGAAAGCGGGATTTTGAATAACCGGGAAGTACGGCTCCTTACGGAACCCATGGGCAAGGCCTACGAGGACGGGGGCCAGACCGTATACTATGGGGGAGTCTCTTTTACATAATTGCAGGGCAAAAGCATTTACTCTTTATTTAATTGACCGCGGTATCCCGGGATATGGTATACTAAGGGCCAGGGTCATGAAATTGAAACCCGCCCTGGGGGGGCTCTGTTTTTTCTTCGGTCTTCAGGTTCTTCCGGCTCAGGAGCTGGGGGGAGATCTCGTTTTAGAGGCCTATCAACATACCTACCCCGAAAAGGTCCGCGCCGTAACCTGGTCCGACGGGGACTGGACCATACAGGTAGGGACGGAAATTTTTTATTGGGCCCGGGGCAGACTGCTCCCGCCGGATCTGCGGCATAATTGGGAGGCCTACAGGCCCCACGGGTTTTATCCCTATCCCCGGGAGGCACCCTCGCCGGAACAGTTCTCTGCGGAACAGATTGAAGGGCTCCGGCTTCAGGGCAGCGCCGAGGCCAGTCCGGGCAGGGAGGATCATCACTACGCTTTTCAGGCCAGCCTCTACGGAGGACTGACCAGGCGGGAGATTGAACAGCGCCTGGTTAAAACCACCTTTTTGGGCCGGGGCCTTACGGTCCATGCCGATATTGTGGAGGCCCTTAAACGGGTAGATCGGGCCATTACAGAAACCGCCCGGAGGGATGCTGAAACCGCGGCCTTTGTTGCTTCCATAGCTTCTTTGGGGGGCTATAACTGGCGGGAAATCCGGGGGACCCAGCGCATGAGTTACCATAGCTGGGGCCTGGCGGTGGATATTCAGCCCAAGACCCTGGGAAACAAGGCCATCTATTGGCAGTGGGAGCGGGCCCGCAACGAGGACTGGATGCTCGTTCCCCTGGACCGGCGCTGGAAACCGCCGGATACGGTGATCCGGGCCTTTGAAAACGAGGGATTTACCTGGGGCGGGAAATGGGCCCTCTACGACAATATGCACTTCGAGTTTCGGCCTGAACTCCATGAAATAAACCGCCTCATCGCAGCCAGGACGGGAAGCGCCGGTATTACCAAATCTGAAACAAGTTCCGATCTGCATCATCTTTATCCCCAGGCCGTTCCGGAACACAGGCCCAGCCTGCCCGGCAGGTTTATACGGGCCTTAGGGGACTTCTTTTTATCGGGGGGGAGCGAAGCGCGGCAAACTCCTACGCCGTTTCCCTGAACTCCGTAAGCTCTAAAACGCCTGTCAGCGTCTTGTTGCAATGTTCCGCAATCAGGGCAAACTGGGGCGCCAGGTCCTGGAAGAGTTCTATCAGAGCGGGATCAAAATGGGTCTCCTTTCCTTCAAGGATGATCCGCTCCGCTTCCTGGGTGCTAAGGGGCTGCTTGTAGGGCCGCAGGGCAATAAGGGCGTCGTAGACATCGGCCACCGCCATAAGCCGGCCCTGGAGGGGGATCTCGAAATTTTTTAATCCCCTGGGGTATCCTGAACCGTCCCATTTCTCATGGTGGGTTCCGGCGAAAATTTTTGCGTGGTGCAGAAAGTCGTTTTCCGGGATGGTCTTCATGATACCTTCGATGGCCGCCTCTCCAATGGAGGTGTGCCTCTTCATAATCTCAAATTCTTCGGCGCTCAGTTTTCCCGGCTTGTTAAGGATAGTATCACTGATGGCAATCTTCCCCACATCGTGGAGCTGGGCCGATGGAATAAGGAATTCCAGATTCCAGGACGAAACCTCCTCCCAATAGATGTTTTCCTGCAAGAGCTTGTCTACCAGAACTTTAAGATAACGCTGGGTCCGTTCTATGTGTCCGCCGGTTGTATCATCCCGGAACTCGACCATCTCCGTTACGGTGTTTAATATTGAATTCTGAAGCTCCACCACCTGCCGGGTCCGTTTCTGTACCATTTGCTGCAGGTTCTCGTTGTAGTCCTTTAAAGCCATCTGCTGATTCCGTATGAGCAGGTGGTTTTCCAGACGCCTTAGCAGCAGGGGCGGCGAAAAGGGTTTGGCGATATAGTCTATGGCGCCCAGGCTGAGCCCTTCAAGTTCGCTGCCCGGATCGTTCCTGGCGGTAAGAAAGATAACCGGAATGTCCTTGGTTTTATTTTCCGCCTTGAGCCTCTTCAGGGTTTCGTAGCCGTCCATTTCGGGCATCTCAATGTCCAGGAGGATCAGATCGGGGCTTACTTTTTTCAACATTTCAAAAAGCTTAATTCCCGAAGGTATGGAGAACACATCGTAGCGATCCTTCAACATATTTTTCCCCGTTGTAAGGTTGGTCATATTGTCATCGACCAGGAAAATTATCTGCCGTCCGTCTTTCATAATCAACTCCTTTCGTTAAATTCTCTTCCCTTATCTTATGCTTCAATGAACAGGGCCAGTTCCTGTTCCCTGTACATAAGCCGCTCCGTTATTTCCTCAAATTCAGATTTGCTGATCTGTTCCCGCAGCCAGGGCGCCAGATCCGCATCCGCTTTGTAGGCGTACTGTTCTAATTCTTCCATGGCGTGGTCAAGTTCGTTTATGTCGTAATTTTCCGCGGCGTTCCGGATCTTTGTAAGCAGGCCCGGATCCGGGGCCGGCTTGTAGGGTTTTTGCAGACCCTTTCCCAGCCCCTCAAGAAGTTCCGTTAAAGCGGCGATGAGATTTTCCACAGCCCCAATGAAGCCCTCGTTTTCTTCTTTGATAAGGGCCAGGTCTCCGGCCTTGGCCGCATGTTCCAGCTTTTCCGCCCATTGTCCAACCGTATCCGCGGATATGCCGTAGCTCGAACCCTTAACGCCGTGTACGGTAATGGCGTAATCCTTTAGGGGCTCCACCGTCCGGGCGGCGGCGAGCAGGGCCGGGGTATGGATCACATAGGAACGCAGGGAATCCATGTAGGATTCTCCGTCCCCGCCGAAACGCTCCAGGCCCTTTTCCGCGTCCAGGCCCCCCACCGGCATGGCCCTGATCAGATCCGCGGCAAGGGAGGGCCGCCCCGCGGCCCCTTCGCTTTGATCCGGCGGCGCATAGCGGTTCTCCGTGCCCCCGGGTTGATCCTCCGCCGCCATCCCCTCCGCAAGCCGGCTGCCCGAATCAAGGCCCAGTTCCCTCTCCTGCTGTTTGTCCCGGACCCAGCGGTTAATCGACCCGTTCAGCTTCATAATGTCGATAGGCTTGGTAAGAAAATCCTGGAAGCCGTTATTCAAAAACAGCTCATCGTTACCGGCTATCGCATTAGCCGTAAGGGCGATGATGGGTATGGTCCTGGCGTACTCGCTGTCTATTTCGTTCCTGATGATCCGCACCGCCTCTATTCCGTCCATGCCGGGCATCATGTGGTCCATGAAGATCGCGTTGTACCGGGGCTCGCCTTTCCGGATCAGGTCGATGGCCGCTTTACCGCTCCCGGCGCAGTCCACGGTCATGCCGTAGGGTTTCATGATGCCCCTGGCAAGGTCCAGGTTGGTCGCCACGTCATCAACCACCAGGACCTTCGCATAGGGAATATAGGCCCGCACCAGTTGTTTGTTCCGGTCCTGCCGGGCCATGATATACCGGAATTCTTTAAGATTTTCGGCAAGCTTCTTTCCGATAACGGCGTCGCTGATAAAGCCCTGGCGGAACCGTACCGTAAAGGTAGTCCCCTTGCCGTATTCGCTTTCCACAGAGATAGCGCCCTCCATCATCTCCACCATCCGTTTGGTGATGGCAAGCCCCAGGCCGGTCCCCTCAATATGGCGGTTGCTCTTGACATCCACCTGATTGTAGTCGCTAAAGAGTTTGCCGATATCCTCCTCCCGGATACCCATGCCGGTATCGGAAACACTGCAAGTCATCCATAGCCCCGCCGCATCCCCCTCGCAGCGGATCCGCAGGATCACGGTCCCTTCCTTGGTGTATTTAAAGGCGTTGGAGAGGAGGTTGTTGAGGATCTGCTTGATCCGCAGCTCGTCGCCAAAAAGCCTGGCGGGCAGGGTTTCGTCAATGTCCAGTTTAAAGACGATGGGCTTACTGCCTATGCGTACAATATTGAGGACCACCGTATCGTTAAGCAGGCTGGGCATATCGTAATTGACCGGGACCAGTTCGAATTTTCCCGATTCAATCTTGGAAATATCCAGGATGTCGTTGATAAGCCCCAGGAGGGTCACGCCGGAGCTGTAAATTTTTTCCAGACTTTCCCGGGTTTCCCGGGGGGCGGCGCCTTGCTTCCGGGCCCCCGCGGATGACGGCTCCTCTTCCTTTCCCAATTCCAGTTCCGCAAAACCGATGATGGCGTTCAGGGGGGTCCGCATCTCGTGGCTCATGTTGGCCAGGAAATGGCTCTTCGCCTCCGATGCGGATTTGGCCACCTGGGTAAGCTCCTCCATTTTTTCAAAGGGATGGGCAATAAGCCTGGCGGCAAGAAGGGCGATAAGGAGCCCTAATCCCAGAAATATCACCCCGGAGATAAGGAAGGTCCATACTACCCTGGCAATGGGGCTTTCGGCGATGGGACAGACTACGCCCAGGGACCAGCCGCCGGCCTCCGCGATGGGCCGGTATGCACAGATCCGCTCAACGCCCCCGTAGCGGTATTCCCCAACCCCCGTTTCTCCCCGGACCATGCGGGAAAAAACATCCGCCATTTGGCGGTATTCGTCCTGGGTTTCCGCCAGTTTGATATAATTGTACCGGCCAAAGACGAGGTCGGGCCTCATGTTGGCAATCATCACCCCCTCATGATCAAGCACAAAAATACTTCCCGAATCCCAGATCCTAAAATGGGACAGCGTATCGCTTATCACCACCCCCGGCAGGGCGCTTACGAGGAGCCTCCCGTCTTCCAGGGGTACCCAGAAGCGCATGATAAAGTTGTCATAGTCGTTGTACTGGGTGGTGCTTATGACCATCTCGCCCCCCAGGGCCCGCCGGGCGTTTTCGGTCTTCATGAGTTTGTAATCCGGCGTTCCGTAGCCATAGGACAGGGATGTGCCGTCCCGGTCTATGAGCCGGATGGTTTCATAGCCCCGGGCAAGGGCCTCGGCCCGCAGCACTTCCCGGATCTGCCCCTCATCCAGGCCCCGGCATTTTTCCGCCACAAGCCGCATATCGGCCTGCAAATGGCCGATCTTCTCTGAAATAAGCGCTTCGGCGATAGCGGCGGATACCCCCATGTCATTCTCAATGGTTTTTACAAGGTTCCGATGGGTTAAGGTAATACCAATAATCACGCTGGCTGCGGTCATTCCCGTGATTATCGCTGAAATAATCAATATAATTTTGGTACGAATAGATAACGACATAGCCACCTCCTGCAACTTCGTTAAAAGTTTTTTAACAATTCACAAATCTCCGGAACGCTCCCTTCACATCCTTTCCCCGCCTTCCCCGGACCCGGAGGCCGGAATCTTAACGGGCTTCTGATACTAAGGCTAGAAATCTTTCGTTGAACGGGATACACCTAAAAAATAAAAAAAACAAAAATTTGAGGCGGTCCCCAGGCCCGTTAACCGGAATTTATCAGCCTTGGAGCCCCATTATTGACTAAATTTCCCATATTCTGTATACTTCTAATTCCATGCGCCATGAATTTGAGCGCCTATAATGGCCAGGGGTCTGTCCGAGCCCTGCCATTGTGGAATACGAGTTAATCGGACTCCCCTGCCGCTGCGGGGGAAATCTGAAGGAGGACTTCATGAGCGCCAGAATAAGGCTCAAGAAATTCGGAACTAAAAAACGCCCCTATTACCGTATCGTGGTTATGGATATCCGGGCGCCCCGGGACGGGAAAACTCTTGAGGAGTTGGGCTACTATCATCCCATTGAAGCGGAGGACAAACAGATCGTTTTTGATGCGGATAAGGTAAAGGCCTGGCTGCAGAAGGGAGCCACCGTCAGCGATACGGTCCGCAGGATCCTGAATAAGAAGAATGTCTCCTTATAAATCTAATTTTTCCCAACCTAAAGGAGTGCATGATGGAAAAGGATCTGGTCGAATATATTGTCAAATCCCTGGTTGACGATCCCTCGTCGGTGGCGGTAAACGTCATTGAGGGGGAAAAATCCACTATTTTGGAACTGCGGGTGGCCTCTGATGACATCGGTAAGGTTATCGGTAAACATGGCCGTATTGCCAAGGCTATCAGGACCGTTCTGCAGGCGGCTACGGCGAAGAGCGGTAAACGGACGGTCCTGGAGATATTAGACTAGGGGTATCCCTTGACTGACCGGTTTGTGGTGGGGATCCTGGGGGCGCCCTTTGGCCTTAAGGGCTTTGTAAAGGTCCGGTCCCTTTCGGGGGAAACGGCGCATCTGGAACGGCTCCGGGCGGTTGTTCTTCGCCGGGGGAATGTGGAAACCCCCTATGAGGTGGAAGAAACCGCCCCTGCCGCGGCTTCCCTGGTGATGAAATTCAAGGGTATTGATACGCCGGAGGCTGCGAAGGCCCTGGGGGGCGCTGAATTGATAAGCGGCAGAGCCCAGGCGGCCCCGCTTCAAGGGGACGAGTTTTACGTCGAGGACCTCCGGGGTATTACGGTGGTGGCCGGACCCATCGGACCCGATGGGTCCGGGGAACCCCTGGGGGAGATCCTGGATGTTATTGAAGGCGGCGGCGGGGATCTGATAGAGCTGGGCCTCCCCTCGGGGGAGCGGCGGCTTATTCCCTTTCGAAAGGAATTCTTTGGGGATATCCTCCCGGAAAGCCGCAGGGCGGTACTTTTGGCGCCCTGGATTCTTGAATGACCTATACGGTACTTTCCCTTTTCCCGGAGATCACGGACGCCTATTTTTCCACCTCCATTATGGCCAAGGCCGTAAGCCGGGGAATTGTGGCCTACCGCCCGGTGAATATCCGGGACTTTGCCCGGGACAAACACAAAACCTGTGACGACGCCCCCTATGGCGGCGGGGCCGGGATGCTCATGCTGGCGGAACCCCTGGGGCTTGCCCTGGAATTTGCCGGCGCCCGGCGGCGTCCGTCTGCGCCGGAACCGGACGCCGGCCCCGGTCCGTCCGGGCCTGAGCCGGAAACCGGCGCTGGGGCCGGGCCAGGTCCCAAGCCGGACGCCGGCCCGGAGCCGGACGCCGGCCCGGGACCCCGGCCCAGGGTTATTTATCTAAGCCCCTCGGGCCGGCCCTTTACCCAGGGATTGGCCCAGGAGCTTGCCGGGGAAGAGGAGCTGATCCTCCTCTGCGGCCGTTACGAGGGGATCGATCAGCGCATCATCGACCTGTATGTGGACGATGAAGTATCCGTGGGGGATTATGTGCTTTCCTCCGGGGAAGTGGCGGCCCTGGCCGTGATCGACGCAACCTACCGCTTGGTGGATCAGGTAATTACCCCGGAATCCCTGGAGGAAGAGAGTTTTTCCGGCGGATTATTGGAATATCCCCAGTATACAAGGCCGGAAGTTTATGCTATGCTTCGAGTTCCGGACTTGTTGCTTTCGGGGCATCATGAAAACATACGGCGTTGGCGTCTTAGAAAACGGGTGGAAAAAACCCTCGCCCTGCGGCCAGATTTGATACGGCGGGGCGAAAGCTTAGGCCTCTTTGATGCGGAGACCCGTAAACTTATAGAAGAACTAGAGGGGGAGAAATGAACGAAATACGGGCGATTGAAGCCTCCCAGATGAAGGGTGAATTGGACCAATTCAAGGTCGGCGACACCGTAAAGGTCCATTTTAAAATTGTGGAGGGGAAAAACGAGCGGATCCAGGTCTACGAGGGCCTGGTTATTGCCATGAAAAATTCCCAGGTGGGCAAGACCTTTACGGTTAGAAAAAATTCCTACGGAGTGGGGGTTGAACGGATCTTCCCCCTCCACTCCCCCCGGATTGCCCGGGTGGAATTGATGCGCCCCGGCAAGGTTCGCCGGGCCAAGTTGTACTATATCCGGGATAAGATCGGCAAGGCCGCCAAGATCAAGGAACTTATCAGCAGGAAAAAGCCCCAGGCAAAGGCCGTTTCCGCGGCCGTCCCGGCGGATACCGGGGCAGCCGCCGGGGCGGTTACGGAATGAACCTCCCCGCCGCAGGCCTCTCCCGCGCAAGCGCGATCTTGGGTATTAGACCCCGGGGCGAATAAATTCCGCCGCTGAGTTTTTGCCCATGGAGTTTCCTGCATGAGGCTTAGGCCTCCGGACGCTGCCGGTAAACCGGGGAACACTCCGCCCGCTTCGTCTCTGAAACAGGGCAGGAACCTTCCTGCCGAAGGCGGAAAGGTTCCTGCCGCTATGCCGGAGACGCGGTCCGGGGAAAAGCCCCCTCCGGGGCCGGCCCCGCGGGCAGAGCCGGGGGGATCTCCCCAGGCGGGAACAGCCCAGCCTGGCCCTTTGCGGGCAGAAATCGGGGCGGGGACCGGGGAAAAGGCCGGGGGGCTATTTTTTTCACCCAATCCCCCGCAAACAACGCCCCAGGAGGGGCTTAAACAACTGGCCCTGAGCCTGGGATTACCCCAGGATACGCTGTCAACCGCCCTTTTGGCCTTTGGCCGGTACTTTTCACTTCCCCTGGAACCGGATCTCTTGTTGCAACTCCGCAGGAATGTGCTTTCCCTCATGGAAAACCGGGCCTTAAAATTTTCGTCCTCAAAAACCCTGCGGGATGCGGCTGTCCTGGCCTCGGTGGCCGCGGCGGATAAGGGGCTCGGCCTCAGCCTCGAAACCCTGGAGAATTATGCGGAGGCCATTGATCCCGGCGGAGCCCAGGCGGAAGGCCGGGAGCCCCCGGGGGATAGGGGGGAGGACCATAAACAGCGGCAGAGGCCCCAGGCCGATGATGCCCCGGAGCCTGAAGATATCCGGCAAAAAGCTGCGGAAATTGAAGCAAACAGGCCCTTCCTGGGCATATTAAATAAGATTCCCGGCAAAAATGGGCAGCGGTGGATAGTCCTTCCCTTTATTTTTGCCTTTGAAGGTGTTGAATTTAGGGTTTCAATGAGAATATTATTAAAAGAGAATACAATCTCTGAAAATAATGTAGAACGTTTGGCGGTAGATGTGTCTTCCGAAAGCCGCCGCTGGTTATTTACGATTGACAAGCCGGGGACGCCGGAAGCCCGGGTGGATATCAGCGTCTACCCTCCTCCGAAAGGGGGCCCCTTGGCCGCCCTGGAAGGGGAAATTCGGGAACTTGTAAGGGACTTTGCGGGGGAAATAAGGCTCCGGAACCACAGGGAGGCGCCGCCCTTTGGCGCGGATAGCAGAAATGAAGTCTTGCTATCGGTAAATGAAGAGGTGTAACATAAAAGGAAAGAAAGCTTCAGCTATCTCGTACTCTCCGGGGGATTCCGCACCGTTGCTTCTTGCGTCGGGGAGGGATAGGGAGGCTGAGCGTCTTATTGCGCTTGCCCGGGATGCAGGAATAACCATAGTGGAGGAGCCGGTCCTGGCGGCATTGCTTGACGCCACTAAGACGGGCGATTATATCCCGGTCTGGTGTTGGGAAGCGGCTGCAAAGATATTAGCCTTTGTATTCGCGAAGGAAAGGGAATGAAGAAAATAACGGTGCAATCTTTACGGGCCGGATTAGTTTTTTCTCAACCTGTATATATTGAGGGAAATAATCTTCTTGTGCCCGCCGGGATAGCTATTCGAAAAAAGGACATAGAGCGGCTCAATTCCTGGGGGATAGAGAACGTTGAAACCGAGGGGGATATCGTTACTCCGGCCCCTGCTCCCGCTCCCGCTGGGGGAAACGCGGCCCCGGCCAATACCGTTCCGGAGAGCGTAAAAAAGGCCTCCCCCCAAAAGGCGCTTTCCCTTACGGAGGTCAAGGAAAATAAGGGCGCTTACCGTAGTTATGTTGATCTTATCGAGCGGCTCGACGCGGTTTTTTTTAATATCGCCTCCGGGGTTTCTGTGGAAATCCGGTCCATAGATAATATTACCGGCCGGCTGATCCAGGCGGTTCGGGAACAGCGGGACAGCATCATAGGGTTTATCCTTGGCGGGGAGGTATCCGGCCATGAGCAGGCCAAGAGTTCGGTAAATACCGCCATCCTTGCATCCCTTATCTCCCTGGAACTCCGTTTTTTAAATCATAAGATAATGCAGGTTGTTACCGGCGCCCTGCTTCATGATGTGGGGATGCTCCGGCTTCCCAAGGACATTCTGGACAAAAGGGGAGGGCTTTCGGATGCGGAATTACAGCGCATGCAGGCCCATCCCCTGTATGGCTATAAAATAATCTGTAAAGAACTATTGTACCCCGAAGACGTGGGAATTATCGCCCTGCAGCACCATGAACGATGGGATGGGGAAGGGTATCCCCGGCGGCTTTCCGGCATAGAGATAGACATGGGGGCCCGGATCGTGTCCGTGGCGGATGCCTTTGAGGCTATGGTTAGCGAAAAACCCTACCGGAATTCCATGATGGGGTATCAGGCCATGAAGAACCTGCTCTCCGATAATTCCCGGCGTTTTGATCCCGATGTTCTCAAGGCCTTTATCCAGACCATGGGCATTTATCCTATCGGCTCTATCATCCTGTTGAATAACGGTTCCATTGCCCGGGTGGTGGAAGTCCAGGGGGACGCCCCCCTGCGGCCAAAGATCTGCATTTTAATAGATGAATTTGGCAAGGTATACGAGCAGGGCCAGGGGGATATTATCGACCTCCTGGCGGAAAAAAGCCTTTTTATAGCCCGGGCCATAGATCCCAAGGAGTTTGCAAAAAACGGTGTCTAAGACCGGCATTGGGCGGGAGGGGGAAAAGCAGGCTGCGGCGGTATTGGAAGGCGCGGGGATGCGGATAATTGCCCGGAATGTCCGTTCCGGGAGGGGCGAAATCGATATTGTTGCCCTGGATGGGGATACCATCGTATTTGTGGAGGTAAAAACCTGGGCGGCCTATGGCATCGAGGAGCTGCGTTTTGGAATAGATAGAAAAAAACAGCGAAGAATAATAGAAACCGCTAAGTATTTTCTTTCTGTGCATCGAGAATATAATTGTATGGCTGTTCGATTCGACGTTGTGTTTATAGGCCCGGAATCTGTTACCCATCTTGCATCGGCGTTTATGGAGCGTGTATGATTATGGTTCATGTGGAGAACCAGAGGGAATCCTCGAAATTAAGAATAGAAAGGTTGAAGGAAAAGATAAACAACGAAGATTATCTTTATGAGGCAATTCAAAGGATCGCCCAGATCCTGAGCAACGAAATTCTTGGTATTCCACAGGGAGGATCGCGTTATGAACGGCAACGGAAAGGGAGGAAGTAACCGCCGGGGATACCGGCGCCGGGAACGGGATAGGGAGAAGGATAATTGGGCAAGGGACAACAAAAAAAAGGCCGATTTTGTCCCCCGGTATGATAAAAACCGGGGCCTTATTTACGATAGGCCTAAATGGACGGCCCCTAAACTTTCAACAGACCCGATTCCGGCCCCGGATTGCCCCTATTGCGGAAAACCGATCAGGGATCTTTCCGCGGCGTTCTCGGATAGGAGTTCCGGCGCGGCGGTCCATTTTGATTGTGTAATCGCCAGACTTGCCGAAAACGAGATTCTGCAAAAGGGAGACGCCATTACCTATATTGGAGGAGGCCGGTTTGGGATAGTTCACTTTAATAATCCTTCGGATTTCCAGGGACGGTCTTCGGATCCTCGCAAATTTACTATAAAAAAGATTTTCGAGTGGGAAGACAAGGAAAACAGAGCCGAATGGCGTAAATCCATAGCCGATCATTATTCTTTAACATAATGAACAATATGCCGGACGTAAAGGACTTTTTAACAGATCCCGAAGTGGTGAAGCACTATGACCTGCTTCAGAATATTGGGGTTTTTAAACATATTGATACCCTTAACCGGGAGATCCGGAATTATAAAAGCCTCCTTACCGGGGCGATGGACATATTCAACCGTACCACCATCGAAGAAATAATGGATGCCACGGTCTGGCAGATATCCGATCAGTTCCTGCCTGCCTTTATTGTATTCCTCTGGAAGCCCCTGCAGAACAAGGAGGATGTGACCATCAAGGGATATAAAAACTACAAAATGGTCGATCTGATCATCAATGTCGAAAGCATCGCCCCCTTTGAACCTTTTTTTCTGCAGTATCCCCAGCCTATCAATTATGATCTTCTGGCATATCAACTGGGAAATAACGACGCCGTCCGGGGACTAAACGAATTACACCCGGAGCTGGTGGTTCCTATCCTGGGGCCCTCTGCCCTGTATGGGCTCATCCTGATTGGCCATAAAATACTGGATAATGAATACAACGCGTCGGAACTTACCTTTCTCCAGCAGCTTATGGCTTTTGTGTCCCTGGCGATACAAAACCACCTGCACTATGAACATTCGGTGCGGGATGTAAAGACCGGCCTTTTTAATCACGGTTTTTTTATGACCCGGCTTACGGAAGAATTGGCCCATGCAAAACGGATCCAGTGTTCTTCGTCCCTCATTGTTATTGATGTGGATAAATTCAAGAATTTTAACGATACCTTTGGACATCTGGCGGGCGACAAGGTACTGGAAAGCCTGGCCCTGACGATTAAACAGAGTGTCCGTTCCGGGGATGTGCCCTCCCGTTTTGGGGGTGAGGAATTCACCATATTGCTGCCCGAGACTGACCGGGATATGGCGTGGCTGGTGGCGGAGCGGCTCCGTTGCTCCGTTGCGGCCATGGAGGTTCCCTGGAACCCTCCGCTGCCCCAGGTAACCATAAGCCTGGGCTTGGTTGCCTTTGATAAAGACACGGATATTAGCGCCTCCGAAGTTATTCACCGGGCGGATGAGGCCTTGTATCAATCCAAGGAACGGGGCAGAAACCAGACCACCGTTTGGGGATCCGGGCTTTTGTTCCGTATCCAGCATATCAATGGCCTAAAGGAAAACGCCTAAGGGCCGAATATATCGGCGGGGTATAGTATGATTGGAATTATCGGAGCCATGGAGAATGAGGTGCTTATGCTCCGTTGCGCCATGGAAGAAGTTCAAACCGAAACCCTGGGGGGCTTTGAGTTCTATGCGGGGGTTTTGGAGAAAAGACCCGTAGTTTTGCTGCGCTGCGGGATTGGTAAGGTCAACGCCGCAGTGGGCTGCGCCCTCCTTATTAACCGGTATCATCCCGATTTTGTGATCAATACCGGTTCCGCCGGGGGGCTCGATCCCTCCCTTGATTTTGGGGATGCCGTCATTTCCGACGGCCTGGTGTACCACGATGTGGATGTTACCGCCTTTGGCTATGCGCCGGGGCAGCTTCCGGGGCTGCCCGCGGTATTTCCCGTGTCCGAGGCCCTCATCGTCCTGGCGGAACAGGCGGTGGATGAACTGAAAAAAGAAACGGTCCTCCCCGGGGAGTTTAACCATGTCCGGGGGCTTATCGGCTCCGGGGATGTCTTTATGCACGAAAGCGGCCGCATAGACGCGGTCCGCTCCCTGTTCCCGGCGATCCGGGCGGTGGAAATGGAAGGGGCCGCCATTGCCCATGCCTGCGCCCTCTTCAAGGTTCCGGCCCTGATAATCCGGGCCCTTTCGGACATAGCCGGCGCTGAGTCGCCGGTAAAATTCGAGGAATTTCTTCCCGTCGCTTCAAAACATTCGGGAGAGATAGTCCGCCGGATTGTTAGAAACTACAGGACTTTATAAATGGAAAAAATTGCCAGTTTTCAGGTAGATCATCTGCGGTTAAAGCCGGGGGTATATGTTTCCCGGAAGGATCGGTTTGGGGATACGGCGCTTACCACCTTTGACCTGCGCTTTAAGGAGCCTAACCAGGAACCGGTTATGGATATGCCCGCCCTGCATACGATTGAACACCTGGGGGCCACCTTCCTGCGTTCCCATAAAGAATGGGGGACCAGGGTTGTCTATTTCGGCCCCATGGGCTGCCGGACCGGTTTTTACGTCATCCTGGAAGGGGACCGGAGTTCCCGGGAAGTCCTCCCGCTGATCCGGGAGATGCTGGACTGGATCCTCTCCTTCGAGGGGGCTATTCCCGGCGCGGCTCCGGCGGAATGCGGCAACTGGCGGGAACAGAACCTGGAAATGGCGAAGTGGGAAGCCCGGCGCTATGCTGCGGTGCTGCGGGATCCCTCCCCGGAGAATCTAAACTACCCCCGGTAATATCCCCGGTACGAAAAACATTCTAATTTTACCCATTTTGGTCCAAATGGAGCATATTTGACCAAAATGGAGTAGAGATGTTATACTAGAATAACAGTATTATATCAGAATGAGCCTCCGCCCCGGAGACTCTGGCGTATGCCGGCAACGGCCTTGCCTATTCGTTTAAGCGGCATACTACCCCGCAAGCAAGAAACAAAACCGGCTTTCCCCGCTTGCCGGGGATTGCCGGTTCAAAAGGAGTGTTGAAATGAGCAATAAATTACAGCCAAAAGATCTTATCAACGTGGGGATTTTCACGGCCATTTATATCGTCGTTATGTTTGCCGTGGCCACGCTGGGATACATTCCGGTGTTTATTCCCCTGCTTTCGGTACT